>NZ_JBHVUV010000015.1:0-209450 GCF_042883905.1 Kitasatospora sp. NPDC058170 | reverse complement strand
CCCTGTCTGGTGGGCTGGGTTTTGTTTAAAAGAGACCGGGTGAGCCCCGGTGTCCCGTCCGGACGGGACACCGGGGCTCACGCGTGCCGGAACCCCCGACCCCGGGCGGCGCTCAGCGGCGGCGTACGGCCGGGGAGAGCGGGCCCGGGCCGGGTCAGAGCTGGCCGAGCCCGGTGAGCGCGGCCTGCTGGAGCACGCCGGTGGTGGTGGCGGTCGTGGTGGTGGCCAGGTTGTCCACCGAGTCGGTGACCGAGATCCGCTCGTCCTCCTTGCCGAGGCTGGCGGTGGCCCCGGGAACCACCTGGACGGCCCCGGTGATCAGCCGCGGGTCGAGCTCGTCGACCTTCAGCCGGCCGTCGGCCAGCTGGCCGGTGCCGTCCTGGGCGAGGGACAGCGGCTTGCCGACCCCGATCCCCGGGGTGTCGGCGTGCAGCGGCGTGTTGGGGGCCTCCAGCAGCACCTCGCCGAGGTCCGCGCCCTGGTCGACCAGCGGCAGCGGCAGCTCGGCCTTGGCGGTCGGGCCGACCTTGCCGATGCCGAGCGCCGGGACGATCCGGTCGGGGATCAGCTCGCCGCCGGTGGTGCGGCCGGGGACGGCGGGCATCACCAGCGAGGTCGGGATGCCCGCGGTGACCCGGCTGCCCAGCGGGGTGAGCGGCACCTCGGCCGGCACCTGCTGGGTGGCCAGCGTGTCCTCCAGCGCCCCGACCTGTTCGGGGCCGACCGGGGCGGCCGACGCCGCCCCCTGGGAGGCGAGCACGCCCGCACCGACCGCCAGCAGCATCGCGCCGGCCCGCTTGGAGAACTTCATGCTTTTCACCGTTCTGCCTGTCCGTCTGGAGACCTCTGAGACGGCTGCGGGGAAGCAGCCGAAAGCGGACGGCTGCGGGGAGCAGCCGAAAGCACTCTGCCTCAACGAGCGACCGGGAGCCCCGATTGCGGCGGTTAACCGATTCGGCCTAATAATCCGACCGGAAAGCGTTTCGCCGACGAGCCTCCCGGACTCTTTTCAAAAATCCCCGTAACCTTCCGTGCCGTCGTTCTTTGATCTGAATGTCAGTGACGCAGACCGGGTCTGAGCGTTGAACGCGTTGTCCGCACGGAAACCAAAAGCATTTCAGAGAGGGATCTCCCCATGATCCAGAAGTCCTTCGCCGCTGCCGGCCTCGTCTCGGCCGCGCTGGCCATGGCCGCGGCCCCCGCATCGGCCATCGGCGACTCGGATGGTGCCGCCGCCTCCCTCCAGGGCAACGGCGGCACCAACTTCACCGGCACGGTCGGCGACAACAGCCCGAACTTCCACTTCCTGGACAACGCGAACGTCTGCCTCCCCGAGATCCACAACATCGCCGTGGGCGTGCTCGGTGTGGCCGTCCCGGTCGAGGTCCCGATCGCCAACAGCGGTGGCAAGCAGTACTGCACCCAGGGCCAGGGCACCCAGAGCAAGGGCGACGCGGGCGTCTCCCACCTGGTCGGCTGACCCTCCTGTCCCACCGCTCCACCGCTCCACCCTCCTGAACCACCCTTCGAATCGCTCCCCGATTCACCCCGAGAGGAAAACCGGAAATGATCAAGAAGTCCTTCGCCGCCGCCGGCCTGGCCGTCGCCGCCCTCGCGATGTCCGCGGGCTCCGCCTCCGCCATCGCCGACTCGGACGGCTCCGCCGTCTCGGCCCAGGGCAACGGCGGCACCAACCAGACCGGCACCCACGGCAACGGCAGCCCGAACTTCCACACCCTGGACAACGCCAACGTCTGCCTGCCGGAGGTCCACAACATCGCGGTCGCCGTCGTCGGCGTCGCGGTTCCGGTCGAGGTGCCGATCCTGAACAGCACCCCGAAGCAGATCTGCAACGTCGGCCAGAACACCCAGTCCTCGGGCGACGCGGGTGTCTCGCACCTGATCGGCTGATCAGGGGTCACGGCACGAGCGGAGGGCCCGGGGAGGTTTCCCCGGGCCCTCCGGGCTTGTGCGATCAATCGTCCGGACGATCCGTCCGGGTGACATGCCGTCAGCGCGGCGCGTGCGGGAGCGCCGAGGACGGTCGCGTGTGATCACGTGTAATGACCGAACCCCCCTCAGGAGAGGAAGTTCCATGAAGAGCAAGCTGGGCAAGGCCGCGCTCACCGCCTTCGGCGCGCTGGCGCTGGCGGGCGTCGCCACGCCGGCGTTCGCCCACGTCGGCCTGGCCGGCGGCGGCGAGTTCGTCGCCTCGGCGCACCCGGTGTTCGCGGCCGGCGAGTGGTGGGGCCTCGCGCACACCTCCCACATCCACGCCGGCGCCCACGGCTGGGGTGCCGCCACCTCCACCGACGCGATCGGCGGCGAGGAGGGCTTCGCCCACGTCGGCTGACCCCTCCCGGACAGCCGCGAAGGCCGGGCCCCCGCGCGGGGGCCCGGCCTTCGTCGTGCGGTGCGCCGGACGCTACTTGAGCATCGCGGCGGCCTCCAGCGCCCAGTAGGTGAGGATCTGCTGGGCGCCGGCCCGGCGGATCGAGGTCAGCGTCTCCATGATCATCCGCTCCCGGTCGATCCAGCCGTTGGCCGCGGCCGCCTCGACCATCGCGTACTCGCCGGACACCTGGTACGCCGCCACCGGGACCGGCGAGGCGTCGGCGACCTGCCGCAGGATGTCCAGGTAGGCCATCGCGGGCTTGACCATCACCAGGTCCGCGCCCTCGGCGAGGTCCTGCTCCAGCTCGCGCAGCGACTCCCGGGCGTTCGCCGGGTCCTGCTGGTAGCTCTTGCGGTCGCCCTTCAGGGAGGAGCCGACCGCCTCCCGGAACGGGCCGTAGAAGGCCGAGGCGTACTTGGCGGTGTAGGCGAGGATGCCGGTGTCCTGGTGCCCGGCCTCGTCCAGGGCCCGGCGGACCACCGCGATCTGACCGTCCATCATCCCGGACGGGCCGACCAGGTGGACGCCCGCGTCCGCCTGCACCCGGGCCATCTCGGCGTAGCGCTCCAGCGTCGCGTCGTTGTCCACGCTGCCGTCGGCCGCCAGCACGCCGCAGTGGCCGTGGTCGGTGTACTCGTCCAGGCAGAGGTCGGACATCACCACCAGGGCGTCGCCGGCCTCGGAGACCACGTCACGGATCGCCTGCTGCAGGATGCCGTCCGGGTTGGTGCCCTCGCTGCCGGTCGCGTCCTGCACCTCGGGGACGCCGAACAGCATCACGCCGCCCAGGCCCGCCTCGGCGGCCTCGACCGCGGCCTTGCGCAGGGTGTCGCGGGTGTGCTGGACCACGCCCGGCATCGAGCTCACCGGGACCGGCTCGGACACGCCCTCGCGGACGAACAGCGGCAGGATCAGCTCCGCCGGGTGCAGCCGGGTCTCGGCGACCAGGCGGCGCATCGCCGGCGTCGAGCGCAGTCGGCGGGGGCGTACGAACGGGAATTCAGCGGACACGGCTTCTCTCTCCGAACGGTTGTGCAGGGCCGGGGGCGGCGGGTGGGCCGCCCCCGGCCGCGGACTTCTCGAAACGGCAGGGCCTCAGCGGGCCTTGCGGCGCGAACCGGGCCGGCGCTCGCTGGGCCGGTAGACCGGCTCACCGGCGGCGGTCGCGGCATCGCGGCGCTTGGCCCCGAAGTCTGCCAGGGCCTGGGCCAGCGCGGCCGCCGACGGCGCCGGGGCCATCACGTCGACCCGCAGGCCGTGCTCCTCGGCGGTCTTGGCGGTGGCCGGGCCGATACAGGCGATCACGGTCACGTTGTGCGGCTTGCCGGCGATGCCGACCAGGTTGCGCACGGTCGAGGACGAGGTGAAGAGCACCGCGTCGAAGCCGCCGCCCTTGATCGCCTCGCGGGTCTCGGCCGGCGGCGGCGAGGCGCGCACCGTCCGGTACGCCGTCACGTCGTCGACCTCCCAGCCGAGCTCGACCAGGCCGGCCACCAGGGTCTCGGTGGCGATGTCGGCCCGCGGCAGCAGCACCCGGTCGATCGGGTCGAACACCGGGTCGTAGGGCGGCCAGTCCTCCAGCAGCCCGGCCGCGGACTGCTCGCCGGAGGGCACCAGGTCCGGCTTCACGCCGAAGTCCACCAGGGCCTGCGCGGTGGTCTCGCCGACCGCCGCGACCTTGATCCCGGCGAACGCCCGGGCGTCCAGGCCGTACTCCTCGAACTTCTCCCGCACCGCGCGCACCGCGTTCACCGAGGTGAAGGCGATCCACTCGTAGCGGCCGGTGACCAGGCCCTTGATGGCCCGCTCCATCTGCTGCGGGGTGCGCGGCGGCTCGACCGCGATGGTCGGCACCTCCTGCGGCACCGCGCCGTACGAGCGCAGCTGCTCGGACAGGCCGGTGGCCTGCTCCTTGGTGCGCGGGACCAGCACGTTCCAGCCGAACAGCGGCTTGGTCTCGAACCAGGAGTGCGAGGAGCGGTGCGCGACCTGCTCCCCGACCACGGCTATCACCGAGGTCGCCGGGTCCACCGGGGCGGAGACCGGCGAGGGCAGCACCCGGGCGGCCTTCAGGTCGGCCGCGATGGTGGCCAGCGTGGCGGTGAAGGTGCGCTGACGGGTGGTGGTGCCCGACAGGGTCGCGCTCAGCGCGGACTCGGGCTTGCGGCCGTTGGACACCAGCGCGTTGGCGGTGGCCGGCAGCTGGCCCAGCGTGGTGCGCACCACCAGGGTGGTCTCCGGCGCGCCCAGGTCCACCGGGCTGCCCGCGAGCAGCGCGGCGCCGTCCACGAACCGGACGTCGGTGCCGTTGCCGCCGCGCAGCGGCACACCCGCGTACGCGGGGACGCCGACCGACTGGGCGACGCCCGGGATCACCTCGAACGGGATGCCGCCGCCCGCGCAGCTGAGCATCTCCTCGGCCGCGCAGCCGTCCAGGCCCGGGTCGCCGTCGACGGTCCGCACCACGTGCTTGCCGGACCGGACGGCCTCGGCGACCAGCGCGGCCAGGTCGAACTCCGGGGCCTCGGCACCGGGGGTGTGCACCTGCACACCGGCCGGACAGTGGCTGCGCACGGCCGCGGCGGTGAGCGGGTCCGCGACCAGGATGTCGGCCGAGGACAGCACCTCGACCGCACGCAGGGTCAGCAGGCCCGGGTCCCCGGGGCCCGCGCCCAGGAAGGTGCACCGGCCGGGGGCGGCCCCACCCCGCAGGGAGCCGTCGCCCGGGAAGGGGCTGTCGGCCGGGAACGGAAGGTCGGTGGCAGCGGTGGGGCTCATCGGGCTCGCTCCCCCATGAGGGCGGCCGCGCCCGCGTCGAGCAGCCGGGCGGCGAGGGCGCGGCCGAGGGCCGTCGCCTGCTGCTCGGCGGTCTCGTCGAGGACGATCGGACCGTCGGCGGACATCTTCAGCAGGGTGGCGCCGTCGACGGTGCCGACCACGCCCTCCAGCCGCAGTTCGTACTCGTGGCCCCAGGTGGCCAGGGCGGCGACCGGTGCGGAGCAGCCGGCCTCCAGGGCGGCCAGCAGGGCGCGCTCGGCCGCCACCGCGACCCGGGTGGGGGCGTGGTCGAGGGCGGCCAGTGCGGCGGCAAGTTCGGTGTCGGCGGCGGTGCACTCGATGGCGAGCGCACCCTGGCCGGGGGCCGGGAGCATCAGCTCCGGGTCGAGGTGCCCGGTGACCTCGGCGCTGCGGCCGAGCCGGTTCAGGCCGGCCGCGGCCAGGACCACCGCGTCCAGCTCGCCGGAGGCGACGAAGCCGATCCGGGTGTCCACGTTGCCGCGGATCGCGACGGTCTCCAGCGCGGCGCCGCGGGCCGCGGCCCAGGCGTTCAGCTGGGCCATCCGGCGCGGCGAGCCGGTGCCGATGCGGGCGGTGCGCCCGGCGCCGGCCAGCTTCTCGACCAGCTCGTCCAGGGCCAGGCCCTCGCACGCCACGAGGGCGTCGCGGGCGTCCTCGCGCTGCGGGACGGCCGCCAGCACCAGGCCCTCGGGGGCCGCGGTGGGCAGGTCCTTCAGCGAGTGCACGGCGAAGTCGATCCGGCCTTCCAGCAGGGCGTCCCGCAGGGCGGAGACGAACACGCCGGTGCCGCCGATCTGGGCCAGCGCCTCCCGGGAGGTGTCGCCGTAGGTGGTGATCTCCACCAGCTCGACGGGGCGCCCGGTGAGCCGGGTCACGTCGCGGGCGACCATGCCCGACTGGGCCATGGCGAGCGCGCTGCGCCGGGTGCCGAGCCGCAGGGGCGCGGTGGCGGCCGGGGCCTGGTCGGTGAGTGGTGGACCATTCATGAGGTGATCGTCCCGGTGGTACTCGTGGGATGGCTGACGGTTCATCGGACCCCTCCGACTGCGTGGGGCCCGCCGGCGGGCTGCTGGGCGCCGACCGGGGTGCCGGAGACCGCGTGCACGGCCGCCGGGTCGAGGTCGAACAGCTCGCGCAGCGCGTCCGCGTAGGAGGCTCCGCCGGGCTCGGCGGCAAGCTGCTTGACCCGCACGGTGGGGGCGTGCAGCAGCTTGTCGACGACGCGGCGGACGGTCTGGGTGATCTCGGCACGGGAGCGCTCGTCCAGGCCGGGCAGCCGGGAGTCGAGGCGGCCCAGTTCGGCGGAGACCACGTCGGAGGCCATCGCCCGCAGCGCGACCACGGTCGGCGCGATCCGGGCGGCGCGCTGGGCGGCGCCGAAGGCGGTGACCTCCTCGGCCACGATGCCGGAGACGGCGTCCACGTCCCCGGCGCCGGGGGTGGCGGCGTGGGCGTGCGAGAGGCTCTCCAGGTCGACCAGCAGCGCGCCGGGCAGCTCGTGGACGGCGTGGTCGACGTCGCGCGGCATGGCCAGGTCGAGGAAGGCCAGCGGCGTCCGGGAGTCGCGGGCGGCGACGGCGGCGGCGACGTCCTCGGCCCTGATCACCACGCCGGCCGCGCCGGTACAGGAGATCACCAGGTCGACGTCGGCCAGCACCTCGGGGACCTCGGCCAGCGCGACCGTCCGGGCCGCGCCGGGGCCGAGGATCTCGACCAGCCGCTCGGCGCGCTCGGGCGTCCGGTTGGCGATCATCAGGTCGCCGACGCCGGAGCGGACCAGCGTGGCGGCGGCCAGCGAGCTCATCGAGCCGGCGCCGACCACCAGGGCCCGCTTGCCCGCGATCTCGCCCGCGCCGGCCGCGACCTGCTCCAGGCCGAAGGTCACCAGCGACTGGCCGGCCTTGTCGATGCCGGTCTCGCTGTGCGCGCGCTTGCCGACCCGCAGGGCCTGCTGGAACAGCTCGTTCAGGCCGCGCCCGGCGGTGTGCTCCTCCTGGGCCCTGGCCAGCGCGTCCCGCAGCTGGCCGAGGATCTGGCCCTCGCCGACCACCATCGAGTCCAGGCCGCAGGCCACCGAGAAGAGGTGGTGGACGGCGCGGTCCTCGTAGTGGACGTAGAGGTGGGAGGTCAGCTCCTCCAGGTCCACCCCGCTGTGGTGGGCGAGCAGCAGCGACAGCTCGGCGACGCCGGCGTGGAACTTGTCCACGTCCGCGTACAGCTCGATCCGGTTGCAGGTGTTCAGCAGCGCGGCCTCGCCGACGGTCGCGGTGGCGGCCGCGTCGTGCAGCAGCCGGGTCGGGACCTCGCCGGTCAGCGCGGCCCGCTCCAGCACGCCGACCGGGGCGGTGCGGTGGCTCAGTCCTACGACGAGAAGACTCATGCCCGCCCCCTGGTACCGCGGTTCTCGGTTCTCATGCCGGCATCACCGCGGAGCGGTCGCCCTCGCCGGGGTTGCCCTTGGCCTGGTCGGCGGCGTCCTTGGCCTGCTCGGCGGCCGAGCGGCCCTTGCCGGTGCCGCCGGCGGCACGGCGCAGCTTGGCGGCGGCCGCCCGGACCGGACCGGGGGCGCGGTCCAGCACCGACTCGGCGCGGTCCGGCTCCTCGCCGGCCTTGCGCTGCTCGTGGAAGGCCAGGATCTGCAGCTCGATGGAGAGGTCCACCTTGCGCACGTCCACGCCGTCCGGGACGGTCAGCACGGTCGGGGCGAAGTTGAGGATGCTGGTGACGCCGGCCTCGACCAGGCGGTCGCAGACCTGCTGGGCGGCGCCGGGCGGGGTGGTGATGACCCCGATCGAGACGTGCTGGCTCTCCACGATGGACTCCAGCTCGTCCATGTGGCGCACCGGCAGGCCGGCCGCGCTGCTGCCGACCACGGCCGGGTCGGCGTCCAGCAGGGCGGCGACCCGGAAGCCGCGGGAGGCGAAGCCGCCGTAGTTGGCGAGGGCGTGCCCGAGGTTGCCGATGCCGACGATGACGACCGGCCAGTCCTGGGTCAGGCCCAGCTCGCGGGAGATCTGGTAGACGAGGTACTCGACGTCGTAGCCCACCCCGCGGGTGCCGTACGAGCCGAGGTAGGAGAAGTCCTTGCGCAGCTTCGCGGAGTTCACGCCGGCGGCGGCCGCCAGCTCCTCCGAGGAGACGGTCGGCACCGAGCGCTCGGAGAGCGCGGTGAGTGCCCGCAGGTAGAGGGGAAGGCGGGCGACGGTCGCCTCCGGGATTCCCCGGGCACGCGAGGGTCGGCGCGCGGCGCCCTGGTCGGGCGTCTGCGAACTGCTCTGTGGTGATCGGCCGATTGCCACGGTGCTCCTGTGGGTGAAGCTGGGCTTTGGCAGCCAGGCTATGCGTTTGTGAACGTGTGCACAAAGATGGTGTCCGATTTGTCCCCGCACAGTGATGCGCATCACGCCGACGACCCCATAGCACCGGTCTCTGTCAGTACCACCGCCGGGGGCTGTGCACCACGTGGCCACGGGCCGTACGGCGCCTCCCGCCGAAGCAGCGGGACGGGCTCCCCGGACTGCCTCGACCGCGCCGGGCCCAGCCGCGGCCAGGGCACCCGGGCCGCCTCGCGCAGTGGGCCCGTCCAGTCGTCCGGCGGGCCGGACGCCGCCCGCACGCAGTACCGCAGCAGCTCGGCGGTGACGCGGGCGTCGCCCAGCGCGGTGTGCGCCGGGTACCAGCCGAGGCCGGCCGCCTCCGCGCAGGCCGCCAGACCGAAACCGGGGGCCTGCGGCAGGTGCGCGCGGGCCAGCCGCATGGTGCAGAGCAGCGGGACGGGCGGCAGCGGCACGCCGATCCGGGCGAACTCGCGATCCAGGAACGCCTGGTCACAGGTGACGTGGTGGCCGACCAGCACCCGGCCGGCCAGCAGCTCCAGCAGCGTCGGCGCGATCTCGCGGAAGCGGGGGGCGCCCTCGACGTCCTCCTGCGCTATCCGGTGCACGTGGGTCGGCCCGACCGGGCCCAGTGGGTCGAGCAGGGTGGAGAACTCGGCCTGCGGGTCCAGCCGCTCGTCGAGCAGCACCACGGCCACCTCGACCACCCGGTGGCGCCACGGACTGCGGCCGGTCGCCTCCACGTCCACCACCGCGAAACCCCCGGCCGCCGCGGCGGCGGGCATCCCTGGGGTCGGGCCGGGAAGCATGGCGGCACTCCTCGCGTGCTCAGCCCCCCATGGGCGCAAACGAGTTCGATCGTAAGCCGACGAACACGGCCGCTCCCAGGCCGATACCGGGATTCTTCACAACGATTCGGCGAACCGCCCCCGCCGGTCGGCGGGGGCTGCTGGAGCGCGTTCGGGAAGTCCTAGGGTCCGTCTTCAAGCTCCCGTTGTTCGCCCGGAGGGCGGGCTTGGCGGCGTTCGGGTGCGTGCATCGCAAGGCGGAGGAGGGAGCCACTGCGGTGGGGGCACCTCCCGGCCGAAGGCTGGGGGCCATTGGCGACTGACGACAACGCGGCGAGGTGCGTGCCCGGGCGTCGCCAAGCAGACGGGAGCTTGAAGACGGACCCTAGGCCCCCAGGGCCGCGCGCAGGCGGCGCTCGTCGACCCGCCAGAAGTCGTGCTGGCGGCCGTCGATCAGCGTCACCGGGATCTGCTCCGCGTACTCGCGGTACAGCGCCTCGTCCTGCGTGATGTCCTTCTCCTCGAACGCCGCGCCCAGCTCGGCCGTCACCCGCACGAGCACCTCCCGGGCGTCGTCGCAGAGGTGGCAGCCCGGCTTGCCGACCAGGGTCACGGTGCGGTCGGCCGGCTTCGGGCTCTTGCTCTTGTCACGTCGCAGCAGTGGACTCACCCGGCCATTGTGCGCCTGCCCCGCCCCCGGCCGGACCACCGGACCGGCAGCCCGTCGGCTACGCGCTGTTAACCGTCGGGGCACGCCGCCGTCACGGCCGGTCCCGGCCCGGCTGGCTATGCTCGGTGCCATGGCCGTGCTCCGAAGGCTCACCCAGACAAGGCGTCCCACCACCGAGCGGACCGCCCTGGCCGGCGAGGCCGCGGCCGCGGCCGCCGAGGCCGCCCTGCGCGCCGAGCCGCACCCCGCCCCGGCCCGGCCGGAGCCCCTGTCGGAGTCCCCGCCCGAGCAGCCCAGGCCCGGCAAGGCCCCCAAGGCGCCCGCCGAGAACCACACCCCCGAGCCGGACGACCCGCGCGCCGCCGCCTTCTTCGACTGCGACAACACCATCCTGCGCGGCGCCGCGATCTTCTACCTCGGGGTCGGCCTCTACCGGCGCGGCTTCCTCACCCGCCGCGACATCGCGCGGTTCGCCTGGCAGCAGGCCTGGTTCCGGCTGCACGGCGCCGAGGACCCGGACCACATGGCCGACGCCCAGCACACCGCGCTCGGCCTGGTCGCCGGCAAGCGCACCGCCGACCTCGAAGCCCTCTGCGAGGAGGTCTTCGAGGAGGTCGTCGCCGACAAGATCTGGCCCGGCACCCGCGCCCTGGTCCAGATGCACCTGGACGCCGGGCAGCGGGTCTGGCTGGTCACCGCCGCCCCGCTGGAGGTGGCCCGGGTGATCGCCCGGCGGCTCGGCATGACCGGCGCGCTCGGCACCGTCGCCGAGGCCCAGGGCGGCCTGTACACCGGCCGCCTGGTCGGCGAGCTGCTGCACGGCCCGGCCAAGGCCGCCGCGGTCGGCGCGCTGGCCCGCCGGGAGCGGCTCGACCTGGACCGCTGCGCCGCGTACAGCGACTCGGCCAACGACATCCCGATGCTCTCGCTGGTCGGCCACCCGTACGTGGTGAACCCGGACGGCGCGCTGCGCCGACACGCCCGCACCCAGGGCTGGCGGGTCCGGGACTTCCGGACCGGGCGGAAGGCCGCCCGGGTGGGCCTGCCGGCGGCCGCCGGGCTCGGCGTGCTCGCGGGCGCGGCCGCCGCCGGGGTCGCCCTGCACCGCCGCCACCGCGCCTGACCCGCCCCGGCGGCGGTCCGACGGCGGTCCGACGGTGCTCGGACCGGCTCCGCCGCGGGTCCGCGCCGCCCCCGCACACCCCGAACCGCCGCGCGCCGCGCCCGGGATCACACCCCGGCCCACCTCCCCTGGGAGGGTGACCACCCGTCAATCCCCGCGCTGACCAGGCCGCTCGTACGGGCGAACTCCCGCGCGCCGGAGGCCGGTCCGGACCCGTCGAGCGAACCTGCCAGCCAGTGACCGGTTCTGATCGTTCGCCAGCCCGGGAAAGTCAGGGGTTGCCGGGCCCCGAGACAGGGAAACCGTCCGCCGGACCGCCAAATATGTCACCCGGCGCACCCGTTCGATCACGTTGAGCCGGATGAACGATGACACGTTCGGTCAGTGTCAGCCGAATATGCACGCCATGTGGATCCCAAACGACCACTTCGACCACACGGTGTAGCTGTCATTGCACAAAGCGTTATTCTCTCCTGGATGCACGTCACCCACGCGCCCCTATCCAGCGGGCTGCGGGGCCGTGCTCTCCGCGCAGGCGGAGGTGATCCGTCCACAGTTCTGCCTCTGGGAGTCCCGTGTACCCACCCGTCCGGAACGACGCGCCTGCACCCTCCCGCCCGTCGCCCGCGCCCCTGCGCTCCCGCACCAGCCTCCGCGGCCGCCCGGCCTCCGCCCGGCAGATCTCCACCGGCCTCGACCTGTTGCGCAGCCTGCTCCTCAGCCAGCTCGCCACCTCGCCCCAACTCGTGCCCGCCGGCGCCTCCTTCGGCCAGGCCCACGCCCACCCCGGCGGCCTCGCGCTGCGCACCACCGCGGCCGGCTCCACCGGCACCGGCGCACGCGGCCGGACCGGCACCACCGGCCGCAGCCGGGCGAGGACGACCCCGAGCCCCGGCTACGAGACCGAGCACAACCCGATCATGGAGCTGGTCGAACGGGCCCAGGCCGGCGAGAGCGAGGCCTTCGGCCGTCTCTACGACCACTACTCCGACACCGTCTACCGCTACATCTACTACCGGGTCGGCAGCCGGGCCACCGCCGAGGACCTCACCAGTGAGACGTTCCTGCGCGCGCTGCGCCGGATCGGCACCTTCACCTGGCAGGGCCGGGACTTCGGCGCCTGGCTGGTGACCATCGCCCGCAACCTGGTGGCCGACCACTTCAAGTCCAGCCGGTTCCGACTGGAGGTCACCACCGGCGAGATGCTCGACTCCAACGAGTGCGAGCGCAGCCCGGAGGACTCCGTCCTGGAGTCGCTCTCCAACGCCGCCCTGCTGGACGCGGTGCGCCGGCTCAACCCGCAGCAGCAGGAGTGCGTCACGCTCCGCTTCCTGCAGGGGCTCTCGGTGGCCGAGACGGCCCGGATCATGGGCAAGAACGAGGGCGCCATCAAGACCCTCCAGTACCGCGCGGTCCGGACGCTGGCACGACTGCTGCCGCCCGACGCCCGGTGAGCGGCGCACCAACCGGGGACGCCGGCGGGGAGATATCCGCCGGACCGTCACCGTCGGTGCCGGTCCGACACGTCCGGGTGAACGGTCGGTCCGATGATCAGCCGTGCGTAACCGACCGCCCGCACCGCTCGTTGGCCAGCGTGCAAGCCTCCACCAGGCGTACGGTCAAGTCGAATTGCGACCTCTCACCCGATGGAGTGGCTTTGGCCCGCCGAGGCAACCGTCCGGCGGACCGGGGTGTCGACAACGACGAAGGGAGGTGTGGCCCGTGACGGCAAACGTGCTGGAGCACCGGCGCGCGAAGGCCTTCGCCGAGGCGCTGGAGGCCCACCAGACAGAGCAACGCGGCGCCGCCAACGCCGGATCGGCCAACACCGCTTCCACCGGCGCGGGTTCGGCCACGATGGCGGAGCTGATCGGCATGGTCGGCGCACTCGGTGCGCTGCCCGGTCCGGGGTTGGACCCGGAGGTCCGTACGGTCCAACGCGCCCAGCTGATGGCCGCGTTCGAGCAGGCCTTCGCCGGGGGGCCGGGCGCCGTCGTGCCCCGGCAGCGCCGCCACCGGGCGGTCCGGATGGCCCCCCGCGGCCGCTGGAGCCGCCGGTTCGCGATCGGCGGGCTGGTCGCCGGGCTCGCCGTCGGCAGCCTCGCGGGCGCTGCCGCCGCCAGTACCAACGCCCTCCCCGGGGACACGCTGTACGGCATGAAGCGCGGTCTCGAAGGGCTCCGGCTGGACCTCGCGGACTCCGACAGCGAGCGCGGCGAGCTGCTGCTCGACCACGCCTCCACCCGGCTCAACGAGGCCAACAGCCTGATCGGGCGGGTGGACACCGGCACGTCGCTCAGCCCGGGCACGGTCGACCAGGTCCGCCGCGCGCTCGACGACATGCACGCCGACGCCATCAAGGGCCGGGAGCTGCTGCGTTCGGTCTACCGCAGCAACGGCTCGCTCGACCCGATGCGCACGCTGGCCGGCTTCGCCCACGACGAGGACGGACGCTGGGCCGACCTGCAGAGCAGGCTGCCCGTCCAGCTGACTCCGCAGGCCCACCTGGTGGACCAGCTCTTCGACGACATAAGCGAGGACGTCGCGCCCCTGCGCCTGGTCCAGCCGCCCGCCAAGGGCAGCGGTCCGAGCGGCGGCGGGGCGGGCGACGCCGACAGCCCGGTGTCCGGCGGCAAGGCCGACACCCCGGTCGGTGGCGGCAGCGTCGCACCCGGCTCCGGGCCGGCCCCGGGCGGAACGGGTCCGGCGGCCGGTGGCGGCAAGGCCGGCACCGCCGAGCGGGCGCCGAGCGCCGGGGCGAGCACGCCCACCGGCGGCGGCGGGAGCGGCGGCCCCGCGCCCAGCAGCGCGCCGAGCAACCCCGCGGACGCGGTCGGCGGGCTGGTCGACAACCTCACCAGCGGGCTGACCGGCCCCAAGCCGTCTCCGAGCGCCGACCCGGCCCCGGAGCAGGCCCCGCAGCCGTCGGGCTCGCCCAGCGCCGCCACGGGGGCCCAGCCGGGCGTGGAGGTGCCACCGCTGATCCCGGGCCTGCTGCCCGGACTGCGGATCCTGGGAAGCTGACGCACTGACGCACGGCGGCCGCCGCACAGCGCGGCCGGCCCGCAACGGCCGAGGGCCCGGCGTACGGACGCCGGGCCCTCGGCCGTTCACCGCGCGGTGCGGCGGGGCCCGGCAGGGCTCAGAAGAACACCGAGCGCCGCTGCACCAGCAGCTTGTAGAGGGTGTGCTGGATGGTCTCCCGCACCTGGTCGGTCAGTTCGAAGACCAGCATCGGGTCGTCCGCCGCCTCCGCCGGGTGGCGGTCGGTCGGGATCGGCTCGCCGAACTGGATCGTCCACTTGGTCGGCAGCGGCACCGCGCCGAGCGGGCCCAGCCACGGGAAGGTCGGCGTGATCGGCACGTACGGCAGGCCCAGCAGCCGGGCCAGCGTCTTGAAGTTGCCGATCATCGGGTAGGTCTCCTCGGCCCCGACGATCGAGCAGGGCACGATCGGCACCCCGGCCCGCAGCGCCGAGGCGACGAACCCGCCCCGCCCGAACCGCTGGAGCTTGTACCGCTCGGAGAACGGCTTGCCGATGCCCTTGAAGCCCTCCGGCCAGACCCCGACCACCTCGCCGCGCTCCAGCAGCGCCTGGGCGTCCTCGTTGCAGGCCAGGGTGTGGCCGGCCTTGCGGGCCAGCTCGTTGATGCCCGGCAGCACGAACACCAGGTCGGCGGCGAGCATCCGCAGGTGCCGGTGCTCCGGGTGGTGGTCGTGGATCGCGACCTGCGTCATCAGGGCGTCCAGCGGGACCGTCCCGGAGTGGTTGGCGACGATCAGCGCGCCGCCCTCGGCCGGGATGTTCTCGATCCCGCGCACCTCGACCCGGAAGTACCTGTCGGCGAGCGGGCGAAGCAGCGAGAGCAGCACCTCCTCGGTGAGCTCCCGGTCGAAGCCGAACTCGTCCACCTCGTAGTCGCCGGTGATCCGGCGGCGCAGGAAGGCCAGCCCGTCGGCGGCCCGGCCCTCCCAGCCCTTGCCGAGCAGCCGGGTGGCGGCCGGTCCGAGCCGGCCGGCCAGTGCCCCGCCGACGGCGTCGGCCAGCTGGTCGGCCAGGCCGGCGGACCGGTCCGGCTCGCTCCAGCTGGGCGCGGACTCGATCGGGATGACCTTGGCCTCGCCCGTCGCGTTCACGGCTGCGGCACTCATCGCGGGTTCAGCTCCTGGGTCGGTTCGGACGGGTGGGCGGCGCGGGGTGCCCGGCGGGCCCGGGGTGGCCGCTCTGCCCGGTGTGCCGGGCGTGCTCGGGGCCGAGCAGCGCCGCCAGCCGGTCGGTGACGGCGGTGAGCCGCTCCGGCGGCAGCAGGCCGGCGGACTGCGCGGCGGCGAAGTCGGCGAAGGCCTCCGGGGTGGTGAACCGCGGCTGGTAGCCGAAGGTCTCGCGCAGCAGCGTGGTGTCCACCACCCGGCCGTGGGTCAGCAGCCGCAGCTGCTCGGGCGAGAAGTCGACCATCCTGGTCTGCCGGGCCACCGACGCCATCCAGCTGATCGCGGGCAGCAGCAGCGGCAGGGTCGGCCGGCCGAGCCGGCGGGCGCACTGGGAGAGCAGCAGCACGCCCTCCCCCGCCACGTTGACGGTGCCGGTGTTCACGGTGCCGGGCCGGGCGGCGACGGCCGCGCGGCAGAGCACCTCGACCGCGTCGTCCTCGTGGACGAACTGCAGCCGGGGGTCGTAGCCGAGGACGGTGGGCAGCACCGGCAGCGCGAAGTACTCGCCGAGCGGGGTGTCCGCGCCCGGTCCGACGATGTTGGCGAAGCGCAGCACGCTCACCGCGACGTCGGGGCGGCGGCGGGCGAAGCCCCGGACGTAGCCCTCGACCTCGACCGCGTCCTTGGCGAAGCCGCCGCCGGGGAGGTTCTTGGGCTGCGTCCGCTCGGAGAACACCGCCGGGTCGCGCGGGGCCGAGCCGTACACACCGGTGGTCGACTTCACCACCAGCCGGCCCACCCCGGGCGCCTTCTGGCAGGCGCCGAGCAGCTGCATGGTGCCGATGACGTTGGACTCCTTGACCGACGAGCGGTTGGTGGAGCCCAGGCCGGTGGCGCTGACGCTGAGGTGGACGACGGTGTCGACCTGGTACTCGGCGATCACCCGGGCCACCGCCGGGCGGCGCAGGTCGAGCTGGTGGAAGCGGTACGCGGCGGCCGGCCCGTCCGGCTCCGCGAGCGGCTGCCGGGGCGGCTGCACATCGACGCCGACCACCAGGTCCACGCCCGGGCGGCGGCGGATCTCATCGGCGAAACGGGCACCGAGACGACGGGCCACGCCGGTGACGAGCACGACCATGCCCACGGTGCTGCACCCCATTCCTCGGCCTCCGCGGCCTGCGTGCACCGTACCGCGCCGCCCTGTTCGGCCGTGAAACGACACCGCCCGCCCAGGCCACGAGGGCCTGGACGGGCAGTGGAAGCGCTTGGCGCGCGAGGCGCGGCCGGGGACGCTTACTTCTTGTTGCGACGCTGAACGCGAGTCCTCTTCAGAAGCTTGCGGTGCTTCTTCTTGGCCATACGCTTGCGACGCTTCTTGATGACAGAGCCCACGGAACAACCCTCGCTCACTGAGACTCTCGTCCGTGAGAGACGGAGTCCATACGACTGACGGAGGGCCTAGCCTACCGTCCACGCGGCCAGGGCCGTAATCGTGGTCCCCGTGACCGGGAAACTCGCGGGAAATCCACGGCAAACGGGTGCGGGGCCCACCGGCTGTGAGCCCCGCCCCGCCGACCGCGTCCTACGCGCTTTCGAGCCGCACGTAGGACTCCTTGAGGTACTCGTGCACCGCCTGCTGGGGCACCCGGAAGGACCGTCCGACCCGGATGGCCGGCAGCTCTCCGCTGTGCACCAGGCGGTACACCGTCATCTTCGACACCCGCATGACCGCGGCCACCTCTGCCACGGTCAGGAAGACGACTTCCTGCAGAGGGCGTTCGCCGGAACTCATGACCATCACCCGACCCTTACCCGTGTGCAAGGCACCGGCTTCCCCTCCGGTGACTCCACCGGCACACGTGTATCCCCAGAGTAGTTATGGGTGGTACCAGTGGGAAGAGGGAGAAGCGCAGTCCTCGTACGGTGAGAGATAGTCCTGTTGCAGTACGTAGCCGCTCACCGGTCTGTCGCAGGGGACGTGCGCATCTCCCGGCACCTCCACAACCGGGGGCCCGGGTTCAGGCCAGCAGGCCGTGGTGCGGGAAGGCGGCCCGGCGGGCGGAGAGGATCGCCTGGTCCAGCCGGTCGGCCGGATCGTACCCGTCCTCGAAGTCCCGCCAGGCCGGGCGGGCGCCGTCGGTCATCCGCAGCGGTGCCGGGCGGCGGGAGCGCCGGTAGACCTCGGCGCGCCAGGCCTCCGGGGTCTCGGTGGCCGGATCGACGGGGCGCCCGGCGGCGGTGGCGACCAGGTGGGTCCAGCTCCGGGGGACGACGTCCACGACGGCGTAGCCGCCCCCGCCGAGGGCGATCCAGCGGCCGTCGGCGAGGCGGTGGGCCTGGTCGTGCAGCTCCTCGGCGATCAGCCGCTGGGCGTCCACGGTGACGGCGAGGTGGGCGAGCGGGTCCTCCAGGTGGGTGTCCGCGCCGTGCTGGGTGACCAGGACCTGGGGGCGGAAGGCGGCCAGCAGGTCGGGGACGAAGGCGTGGAAGGCGCGCAGCCAGCCGGAGTCGCCGGTGCCGGCGGGCAGCGGCAGGTTGGCGGCGGAGCCGGGGGCGCCGGGGCCGCCGGTCTCGGTGGGCCAGCCGGTCTGCGGGAAGAGCGTCGCGGGGTGCTCGTGCAGTGAGACGGTGAGCACCCGCGGGTCGTCCCAGAACGCCTGCTGGACGCCGTCGCCGTGGTGGACGTCCACGTCGACGTAGGCGACCCGCTCGGCACCGAGTTCGAGCAGCCGGGCGATGGCGAGCGCGGGGTCGTTGTAGATGCAGAAGCCGGACGCCTTGCCGGGCATCGCGTGGTGCAGGCCGCCGGCGAAGTTCACGGCGTGCGGGGTCTCGCCGCGCCAGACCGCCTCGGCGGCGGCGACGGACTGCCCGGCGATCAGCGCGGAGGCCGAATGCAGGGCGGGGAAGGCCCAGTTGTCGTCGGTGCCGAGCCCGTGTCGGTGGTCCTGCTGGTCGGGGTGGGCGGCGGCGTGCTTGACGGCCGCCACGTACTCGCGGGTGTGCACCAGGCGCAGCGTGGACTCCCCGGCGGGGGGCGCGGCCCGGACCGTCACTCCGGGCCCGGAGTCCAGCCCGAGGGACTCCACCAGGCGCATGGTGAGCGCCAGCCGGGTCGGGTCCATCGGGTGGCCGGGGCCGAAGTCGTAGGTCGTGACGGCCTCGTCCCAGAAGAGGTGCAGGCCGCAGGGGGTGTCACGCTCGGCTTCGGGCATGGCCTCCACGGTAGTGCGTCGGCGGGGCGCGGTGGCCGCCAGGGCGCGCCCTGGCCGACCCCTGTCGCGGGCCGGTCCGACGCGACTTCGCGGACACGTCCTACGCCGGGAGCCGGCCGGGCGCGACCTGCGCGGGAGCGGCCACCGTGCCCGTGCGGCCCGCCAGTCGGCAGCCGAGGCAGTCGGGGTGGCCGCCCGGGGCGGCGGCGTCGCGGACGCGCCAGTGCCGGCGGCCGGGCGGGCGCGGTCCGGTGGCCTTGCCCCAGCCGGCCAGGTGCAGCAGCCAGGCGGCGAGCGCCGCGAGGAGGACGAGGGCGGAGCCGAGCCAGAGCCCGGCGGCCGAGCCCGCGATGAACGCCGCGCCCGCCACGGCGGACCCGAGGACCGCCACTGCGACCCCCGTCCAGCCCGCGACGGTGTGGCCCATGTCGTGATCGCCGTGTGCGCCCATGTCTCCTCATTTGGTCTGATGGGTGGGTCGCGGACGGATGGGCTCCGAGCCGCGCGGAGCAGATTCATCTCACGAGCTAAGTAACTTAGATGCTAAGGAGAATCCCTGTGGAGGGCAAGCCGCGCCCCCGGGCGACGGCCGAGCAGGCGCTGTACGCGATGGACCGGATGATCGCGCTCGCGCAGTTCGGCCAACAGGACATCGCCGCGCGGCTCGGGCTCAACGTCACGGACCTGACCTGCCTCGGCTTCGTCATCGAGGCCGCGATGGCCGACCGGCCGCTCGCCGCCGGCGACCTGGCCGAGCAGGCGCACCTGACCACCGGAGCGGTGACCGGGGTGCTCAACCGGCTGGAGAAGGCCGGGTACGCCCGTCGCGAGGCCGACCCCGCCGACCGCCGCCGGGTCCGGGTGGTGATGGAGGAGACCGCGCAGGCGCGCGTCATGGAGGTCTACGGCCCGTTCTACGGGCGCGTCGGCGCCCTGTTCGCCGACTACTCCCCCGACGAGGTCGCCGTGCTCGCCGACTGGTTCACCCGCGCGAAGGGCCTCCTCCAGGAGTCGCTGGACGAGATCCGGGAGCCCTGAGGCCCGGCGCGGTCGGACGGGGCGGCGGGGTCAGGCGGGGTCGGCAGGCCGGGCGGGGTCAGGCGACGGCCGGTTCGAGCGCGGGCGCCGGGGCGAAGCGGTCGGCGAGCGGGAGCACGGCGAGCACCAGCACCATCGGGGCGAGCAGCGCCCAGCGGTACGAGCTCGCGTCGGCGATCGCGCCGACCAGCGGCGAACCGACCAGGAAGCCCACGTAGTTGAACAGGTTGAGCCGGGCGACCGCGGCGTCCGAATCGGCCGGGAAGAGCCGTCCGCCGGCCGCGAAGACCTGCGGGATGATCGCGCAGATCCCGAAGCCGAGCACGGTGAACGCGGCGATGCCCGCCCAGGTGCCGGGCGCGGCGGCGGCCAGCGCGAAGCCCAGGGCCGCCAGCGCCGCGCCGACGCGGACCACACGGACGGCGCCCCAGCGCTGCACCGCGCGGTCGCCCAGCGCCCGGCCGAGCAGCATCGCGACCATGTAGCCGAGGTAGGAGAGCTTGGCGAGGTCCTCCGGGCTGCCGAGGCCGTCGGTGAGGTACTTGACGCTGTAGTTGGAGACCGAGGCGTCGGCGATGTACGCGAAGGCCATCGCCAGGCAGAGCGGCAGCAGCGGGCGCCAGGGGATGGACCGGGCGGCGGCCTCGGCGGCCTCCCGGACGGCGTCGCCGAGTTCGGCCGGCCCGGCGAACCTGGCGCCGGCCAGGACGGCCAGCGGCGCGATCACGGCGGCCGCCGTGCCGAACAGCAGGGGCAGGCCCAGGCCGTAGTGCGAGCCGAGGCCCGCGAGGGCGGCGCCGAGGATCCCGCCGAGGCTGAACGCGGCGTGGAACCCGAGCATGATCGAGCGCCCGTAGCGGTGCTGGAGGCCCACTCCGAGCATGTTCATACTCGCGTCCAGCGCCCCGACCAGCAGCCCGAAGGCGCCGAGCGCGAGCCCGAGCTGCCAGAGCGCGTCGCCGAGCCCGGCGCCCGCCAGGCTGAGGCAGACGGCGGGCTGGACGACCCGCAGCACCGCCCGGGCGCCGGTCCGCTGCACCAGCCGCTCGGAGGCGACCGACCCCACCCCGGCGAGGATCGGCACCGCGGCCAGGAAGACGGGCAGCAGCGCGTCGCTCAGCCCGTACCGGTCCTGGAGCTCGGGGATGCAGGTGACCAGCAGGGCGAAGGTGACGCCCTGGAGCAGGAAGGCCGCGGCGAGCGCGGCCCTGCCCGCCCGCAGCCGCGGCGGTATCCCGATACTCACGCACACCTCGCTACTGGCCGGTACGACGATGTTGGCGAGAGCGTAGGGGGTGCCGCGGTATTTGGGGAGGGGGTGCGCGCGATCGGCCGGGGCCGGCCTCGCCCTGGCCTCGCCCTAGCCGAGCAGGGCGCCGACCTCGGCCAGTCCCCCGATCAGACCGGTGGCCCCGGCGGCGGTGAGCCCCGCCGGGTCGGTGAGCGCGGTGTAGCCGTACACGTCCATGCCGGCGGCCCGGGCGGCCAGCACGCCGTTGACGCTGTCCTCCAGCACCAGGCAGCGGGCCGGGTCGACGCCGAGCGTCCGGGCGGCGTGCAGGAACAGGTCGGGCGCGGGCTTGCCGATGCCGACGTCCTGGGCGCTGAAGATCCGCTCCTCGGCGAAGTGGCCGCGCAGGCCGGTGACGTCGAGCGCGGTGCGGATCCACTCGTGGTGCGCCGAGGAGGCCAGGCAGTAGGGCACGGAGCGCTGCCGGAGCTCCTTCAGCAGCGTCTCCGCGCCCTGCACGGCGGTCAGTTCGGTGTCGAACGCGGCGAACACCCGGGCGTGGAACAGCTCGTCGAAGCCCTCCGGCAGCCTCGCACCGTCGTACCGCTCGGCGATCACGTCGTGGACCCGGTGCGCGGCGGTGCCCATGAAGTCCCGGTACGAGTCCTCGACGGTGGTGGGGTAGCCGAGTTCGGTCAGGTACTCCGCCAGCAGCCGGTTGGAGAGCGGCTCGCTGTCCACCAGGACGCCGTCGTTGTCGAAGATCACCAAGTCATAGGACATACGCCCGAGCCTACTGTCCTACTTACCGCCGGACGCCAGCTCCCGCGAACGGTCCCGGGCCGCCTCCAGGGCGCTCAACAGGGCGGCCCGCACCCCGTGGTTCTCCAGCTCCCGGATGGCCGAGATGGTGGTGCCGGCCGGCGAGGTGACGGCCTCGCGCAGCTTCACCGGGTGCTCGCCGGAGTCCCGCAGCATCACCGAGGCACCGATCGCCGACTGCACGATCAGGTCGTGCGCCACCTGCCGGGGCAGGCCGAGCAGGATCCCCGCGTCCGTCATCGCCTCGACCAGGAAGTAGAAGTACGCCGGACCGGAGCCGGAGAGCGCGGTCGCCGCGTCCTGCTGGGACTCGGGCAGCCGCAGCGCCTTGCCGACCGAGCGGAAGATCTCCTCCGCCCGCTCCAGGTGCGCCTCGGTGGCGTGCGAGCCGCCGGAGATCACGCTCATCCCCTCGTCGACCAGGACGGGCGTGTTGGGCATCACCCGGACCACCGGGGTGCCGGCCGCCAGCCGGGCCTCGAACCACGCGGTCGGGACGCCGGCCGCCGCCGAGATCACCAGCCGGTCGGGGCTGACGTGCGGCGCCAACTCCTCCAGCAGGGTGCCCATGTCCTGCGGCTTCACCGCCAGGATCAGGGTGTCGGCGAGCTTGGCGGCCTCGCCGTTGGTGGCGGTCGCGACGCCGTACTTCGCGGCCAGCTCGGCGGCGCGCTCCGGGCGGCGGGCGGTCACCAGGACGTCCGCCGGGTCCTTGCCGGCCCGCAGCAGACCGGAGAGCAGGGCCTCGCCGATCTTGCCGGTGCCCAGGAAGGCGATCTTCTGTCCGTGTGCTGCGCTGCCGCTCATGGCCGCTCCCTAACGTCCGGTACTGCGGCCATCCTCGCACCGCACCCGCGCCCCGGGCGGAAGCGTCCACCCTGCGGGAAGGCCTCGTGCGACCCGCGGAGGCCCGGCGGAGGCGCGTCCGGGACCCTAGGGAGAAACTCGGGGTTCTCCCCTATGGCCCCGCGCGGCTCCCGGGCGCACCGTGGAGGTATGGCACACGGAGACATGTCCCGACGTGAGAACCGGCAACTGGCCGTCGCCTCCGCGACGGTGGGCCCCTGGCGGACGGCCGCGGGAGTCGGTGCGGTGGTGGGGGCGACGGCCCTGGGGATCGATCTGATCACCGGGGACTGGTCGCTGAGCATGCTGGCCGGCCCGGCCGGCTGGGCGCTGTTCTTCTTCTTCCTGGTCGGCACGGTGGGCGGCCGGCTACGGCGCGACACCGGCGACCGGCGGCTGCAACGGTGGGCGGCCGAGCACCCCTGGCAGGCGGCACTGCCGGCGGCCGGCGGACTGCTCGTCCTGAACACGCTGGCCCAGGCGTTCCTCGGCGACGCGAGCCTGTTCGGCGCGTTCTTCCTCTCGCTGCTGCCGGCCGGCATCCTGCTGGCGGTCGCGGGGGTGGTGGGCTCGGTGAAGCAGGCCCGGGGGAAGGACTGACGCAGCGCCACGGTGCCGCGCGGTCCGGACAAACCGGGGTGATCCCCGCGGACCGCGCGGGCGTTCACCCGTTGGTGTGCCCCCGATCGGCCGACCGTCACTCCCCGTCGGCATACTGGCGCGATGCCGATAGCCGAAGATCCAGAACCGCGCCCCTCCGAGGGCCGGCAGCCGGCGGGGTCCGACCCCGCCGGGGCGGGCGGGAAGGACCCGTTCGCAGACCTCGTCCTCGACGAGGAGTTCGTCAGGGGCGCGGCGGTGAAGGAGCAGTCGGGCCGCACCCGGATGCTCGCCGCCCAGTGGAAGCACAGCCCGCCGGTCGACCCGGGCGGCCGCCGCTCGGTCAACGACGGCCCGGCGAAGGCCCGGCGGTTCGGCCGCCGGCCGAAGCCGACCGACGCCTGGGGCACCTCCCGCCCGCGCCGCAGGCTGGAGTGGCGGGCGCCGCTGTACGTGCTGCTGACCATCGCCGTGCTGCTCGCCGCCCTGAACATCGACGGGCTGCGGTCCTGGCACTCGACGCACTTCGGCTCCGCCTCCGCGCACCCGGCCACCGGTGGCGCGGCGCCCACCGTGGCCCCCGAGACGGCCAGGCCGACGGCCGCCCCGCCACCGGTCGACGAGAAGCAGCCGACCGTCGACCACCCCTGGGCCGGCTCCCCCGCCGAGGGCTGGCCGACCGGGACGGAGGCGTTCGTCCTGCCGCAGGCCCAGGCCACCGGCGCGTTCGGCGCCGACCAGGTCGCCGCCCAGCTGGCCCTGGTGAAGGACTACCTGACGGCGGCCAACCTGGACCCGAAGGTGGTCGCGGGCGGCCGGCCGGAGGCGGCGCTCGCGCTGCTGGACCGCGAGGAGCGGGACGCCGCCGAGGCCGCGCTCGCCAAGCCCTCGGAGCAGGCCGATCCGACCGCCTGGTTCAGCCGCTTCGACGCGCACGACGCGATCCCGGCGACCAGCACCGTCAAGGTGCAGGGCAGCATGAGCATCGAGGGCGACGGGGAGCGCGGCGTGCTGGTGCACACCGACTTCACCTACGTGTACGCGCTGCGCCCGGGCCCGGACGCCGGCAAGCGCCCCGCCTCGTCGAAGCCGACCGCCCCCGCGGCCCCGGCGCGGCCCGAGCCGGGCGGCAGCGGGGCCCCGAAGCCGGTGGGCCTGGTGGTGCCGGCCGCCGACGTGGCCGGGGACACCTGGACCGCCCGGACCATCGTGCGGCGGGCGGTGACCTTCCGCTTCCTCGACCCGGGGAAGTACCGGTCGGACCCGAAGAAGCTCGTCCTCGCGAAGTCGCGGACCCGGTCCGGCAACTCCGAGTGCGGCGTCGCCGACGGGTTCCTCCACCCGCAGTTCGAACAGTTCGCCCAGCAGCCGAACCCCGGGCAGACCGGGCCGACCGGGCCGGCCCGGGACCCGTACGACCACACCAAGGACCTGCCCGAGCGGGAGGCCTGCGGCACGGTCAGCCGCAGCTGACCGGCCGCGCCGGCTCAGCGCCTGCGCTTGGCCCGGCCCGGCGCCTTGGTGCCGGGCCGGCCGCTGCGGCCGGACTGGCGGCGCTCGTACTGGGCGGCGGCCCGCTCGTAGTGGGCCCGCTTGACGGCCTCGCCGGGCGCCTCGACCAGGCTCCGGGCGAAGTAGGCCGCCAGCGCGCCGACCCCGCCGATGATCCAGACCACGCCGAGCGACTTGTCCTCGGCCATCCAGCCGGTGAGCTGGTCCCTGCCCTCGCTGAGCAGCTTCCAGGTGCGCAGCGCGGCCAGGAAGGAGCAGATCCCGATGGCGCCGATCAGCAGCGTGTCGACGAAGCCGCCGTTGTCGGAGAGCTGGACCCCCTCGACGGCGAAGCGCAGGACGACGGCCCCGGCGGCGGTGGCCAGCAGCGCGCCGAGCGGCACGGCGACGCGGCGCAGCCGGTAGTCGCTGCCGCGGCCGACCCAGCTGGTGCCGAACCAGCGGATCGGTTCCGGCTCGGGGGCGCCGGCGGTCTTGGGGGCGGGGGTGAGGTCCTCGGTCACACGGCCGATTATCACCCGGCGCCCGGAAACGGCGGAGGAGCCGTCCCGGCAGGCGGGACGGCTCCTCACGGTGGGGCGCGGTGTCAGCCGAGCTTGGTGACGTCGCGGACGGCGCCCTTGTCGGCGGAGGTGGCCATCGCGGCGTAGGCGCGCAGCGCCTGGCTGACGTGGCGCTCGCGGTTCTTCGGCCGGTAGCCGCCCTCGGCCTCCAGCTTCAGCCGGCGCTCGTGCAGCTCCTCGAAGGAGACCTCCAGGGAGACCGTCCGGCCGGGGATGTCGATGGCGATGATGTCGCCGTCCTCGACCAGGGCGATGGCGCCGCCGGAGGCGGCCTCCGGGGAGGCGTGGCCGATGGACAGGCCCGAGGTGCCGCCGGAGAAGCGGCCGTCGGTGATCAGGGCGCAGACCTTGCCGAGGCCGCGGCCCTTGAGGAAGGAGGTCGGGTAGAGCATCTCCTGCATGCCGGGGCCGCCCTTGGGGCCCTCGTAGCGGATGACGACGACGTCGCCCGCCTTGATCCGCTTGGTGAGGATGGCGTCGACGGCGTCGTCCTGGGACTCGACGACGACGGCGGGGCCGCTGAAGGTCCAGATGGACTCGTCGACGCCGGCGGTCTTCACGATGCAGCCGTCCTCGGCGA
The DNA here is from genome assembly GCF_042883905.1 of Kitasatospora sp. NPDC058170. Classification (NCBI taxonomy): domain Bacteria; kingdom Bacillati; phylum Actinomycetota; class Actinomycetes; order Kitasatosporales; family Streptomycetaceae; genus Kitasatospora; species Kitasatospora sp. NPDC058170. The sequence continues at coordinate 183,780 of NZ_JBHVUV010000015.1, read as the reverse complement.
GGTTGCCGTACAGCACGGCGAGGCCGCCCTCGACGGAGTAGGCGTGCTCGACGCTGCGGATGCAGCCCTTGGCGGAGTCGGTGTCCAGCGACTCCCAGCGCTCGGACTGCGAGAAGGCCTCGGCGGAGCGGACGCAGCCGGGGGCGGCGTGCCAGAGCTCGACGGCCTCGGCGGACGGGGAGCCGCCGCGCACGTCCCAGGTCTTCAGCCACTCGTCGATGGAGGCGGAGTGGACGGTGTGGACGTCCTCGTTGAGCAGTCCGCCGCGGTAGAGCTCGCCGAGGATGGCGGGGATGCCGCCGGCCCGGTGGACGTCCTCCATGTAGTACGAGCCGTTGGGCGCGACCTTGGAGAGGCAGGGGACCCTGCGGGAGATCGCGTCGATGTCCCGCATGTCGAAGTCCAGCTCGGCCTCCTGGGCGGCGGCGAGCAGGTGCAGGATCGTGTTGGTGGAGCCGCCCATGGCGATGTCGAGGGCCATGGCGTTCTCGAAGGCGGCGCGGGTGGCGATGGCGCGCGGCAGGAGCGAGTAGTCGTCCTGCTGGTAGTGCCGGTTGGTGATCTCGACGATGGTGCGGCCGGCGGCCTCGTAGAGCTCCTTGCGCGCGGTGTGGGTGGCGAGCAGCGAGCCGTTGCCGGGCAGCGAGAGGCCGATCGCCTCGGTGAGGCAGTTCATCGAGTTGGCGGTGAACATGCCCGAGCAGGAGCCGCAGGTCGGACAGGCGTTCTCCTCGATGATCGCGATGTCCTCGTCGGAGACGTTCTCGTTCACCGCCTGGGAGATCGCGTCGACCAGGTCGAGCTTGCGCACGGTGCCGTCGACCAGGGTGGCCTTGCCGGCCTCCATCGGGCCGCCGGAGACGAAGACGGTCGGGATGTCGAGGCGCAGCGCGGCCATCAGCATGCCGGGGGTGATCTTGTCGCAGTTGGAGATGCAGATCAGCGCGTCGGCGCAGTGGGCGTTGACCATGTACTCGACCGAGTCGGCGATCAGGTCGCGCGAGGGCAGCGAGTAGAGCATGCCGCTGTGGCCCATGGCGATGCCGTCGTCGACCGCGATGGTGTTGAACTCGCGCGGGATGCCGCCCGCCTGCTTGATCGCCTCGGAGACGATCCGGCCGACCGGCTGGAGGTGCGTGTGGCCCGGGACGAACTCGGTGAAGGAGTTGGCCACCGCGATGATCGGCTTGCCGAAGTCCTCGCGGGCTACGCCGGCGGCCCGGAGAAGCGCCCGGGCGCCTGCCATGTTGCGACCGTGGGTGACCGTACGGGACTTCAGCTCGGGCACTGTGCTCCACTCCTTCGGAGGCTGCTGGCGGCCCCGCCGGGAGGGAGGGTGCGCGGCCGCTGTGTCTTTCGAGCCTACGCCCGCCGTCCGGCCGGCGGACACCGCGTCCGCCATGCGGTCAGGCCGCGCCGCCCGGGGTCCGCGCGACGGTGAGGTCCAGGACGTAGGGCTCGATCACCCAGCCGTCCGGGAACTCGGCCAGCAGGGCCTCGCGTTCGACGGCGAGCAGCGGCGCGCGCTCCTCGGGTGCGAGGGAGGCGAGGTAGGAGCGCGAGGTGAGGTCGGTGATCACGTGGTCGACGGTGACCCGGCGCTCCCAGCGCAGCACGGCGGTGCCGACGCGCAGGTCGTAACCGGCGAGCTGGCCGGCGATCTCGTTCACCGCGCCGTAGCCGTGGTAGGTGGACAGCGCGGCGGAGAGCCGCTCGCCCATCGCCCGGACCCAGCCGACGCTGCCGTCCTTCACGTTCCACCAGGTGGCCAGGGCGCCGCCGGGCCGCAGCACGCGGATCGCCTCGGGGACGGACTTCTCGGCGCGGGTCCAGTGGAAGGCCTGGGCGTAGGTGACGAGGTCGGCGCTGTGGTCGTGGAACGGCAGCTCGTCGCCGGTGCCCCTGACCAGCGGCAGGCCCGGCGAGGAGGCCAGGTACTGGGCGCCCATGCCGGGGCTGGGCTCGACGCCGACGACCTCGGCGCCCCGGGCGGCCAGCAGCCGGGTGGCGATGCCGGTACCGGCGCCGACGTCCAGCACCCGGGCGCCCTTGAGGGTCCGGCCGGCCAGGCGCTCCAGTTCGTCGAAGAGCTCGTCGGGGTAGGTGGGGCGGCCCTGCTCGTACTCGGCGGCCACTCCGCCGAAGGACGTGGCGAGCTCCCGATAGTCCCTGCTCTCCGTCATGTCTCCCCCTCGGTGCGGCAGTTCGTCCGCTCAGCGTACGCGCGCGGGGGTCGCCAGGTGGAGGCGGGTGAAGGCGAGCGCCTCGGCGAGATCGGCCTCGCGTTCGGCGGGGGACACCGCGCGCCGGGTGTTGACCTCCAGCACCACGTGGCCGTCGAAGCCGGTCCGGGCGAGGTGTTCCAGCAGCTCCGCGCAGGGCTGCTTGCCGCGGCCGGGGATCAGGTGCTCGTCCTTGCCGGAGCCGCTGCCGTCGGCGAGGTGGATGTGGGCGAGCCGGTCGCCCATCCGGTCGACCATGGCGAGGGCGTCGATCCGGGAGGTGGCGGCGTGCGAGAGGTCGATGGTGAAGTGCCGGTACTCCTCCTCGGTGACGTCCCAGCCGGGGGCGTAGGCGAGCATCTCGCGGTCGCGGTAGCGCCAGGGGTACATGTTCTCGACGGCGAAGCGGACGTCGGTCTCGCCTGCCATCCGGTTGATGCCCTCGACGAACTCGCGGGCGTACTGGCGCTGCCAGCGGAACGGCGGGTGGACGACGACGGCGTCGGCGCCGAGCTTCTCGGCGGCGGCGCGGGCCCGGACGAGCTTGGTCCACGGGTCGGTGGTCCAGACCCGCTGGGTGATCAGCAGGCAGGGCGCGTGCACGGCCAGGATCGGCATCCGGTGGGTGTCGGAGAGGCGGCGCAGGGCCTCGATGTCCTGGCTGACGGGGTCGTTCCAGACCATCACCTCGACGCCGTCGTAGCCGAGCCTGGCGGCGAGTTCGAAGGCGATGGCGGTGTTGGCCGGGTACACCGAGGCGGTGGAGAGGGCGACCTTGGTGTCGGGGATGTGCAGGGCCGGGTGCGGGGGCAGCACCAGGCGGTCGGTGGTGCGCAGCAGGGGGGCGGTGCGGGTGGCGGCCTGGCGGGCGGCCTTGACGGACTTCACGGACTGGACGGCGGCCTTGGCTGCGCCGGCGGCGCGGGCGGTCCTGGTCTCGCGGGGGGCCCGGGTCTCGCGGGCGGTCCGGGCGGCAGGGGTCCTGGCCGTCTTGGCGGGCTTGGCGGTCTTGGCGGGCTTGGCGCCGGGCGCCTTGGCCGCGGGGGTCTTCGCGGCGGCCTTCTTCGCCGCCTTCTTCGCGGCCTTCTTCGTCGTCTTGGCCGGCTGCGCGGCCTTCGCCGCCTTGGCGCCCTTCACGGCCTTGCCGAGCTTGCGGGCCCGTCCGGCGGCTCCCGGTTCGCCGTCCTCGGCGCCGCCGGCGGGGCGCCGACGGCGCGGGGCGTCCGGCCGCGGCTGCCCGTCCCCGGGCGCGCGGCCCTCCCGCGTCCCGTCCTCGTCCGCTGGTTGCGCCACGGGAGACAGCGTAAGCGGACCGCGCCCGGAACGGGACCGGGCCCCGGGGGCCGGCGGCGCGGATGTCGCCGGATCGGCGCCCGGCCGGGCGTGTCGGCGGCGCCCTCGGGGCGTCAGGCCCCCAGCGCGTCAGGCCCCCAGCGCGTCAGGGCCTCAGGGCCGGGCTGCGGTCGGCGGGGCTGTTTATGGCGTCCAGGCGGCGCAGGATGATGCCCTCCCGCAGGGCCCAGGGACAGACGTCCAGCTCGTCCAGACCGAACAGGTCCATCGCGGCGTCGGCGACCAGGGCGCCGGCCAGCAGTTGCTTGGCCCGGCCCTCGGAGACCCCGGGGATCTGCGCCCGCTCGGCGACCGTCATCGCGGACAGCCGGGGCACCCAGGCGGCGAGCCCGCTGCGGGTGAGCCGGCGGTCGGTGTACGGGCCGGCGTCGGCGGGGGCGGCGCCGGTCATCCGGGCGAGCTGCTTGAAGGTCTTGGAGGTGGCGACGGCGTGGTCGGGGGCGCCGAGCCGGGAGATCTCGCCGACCACGGTGGCGATCTCGGCCCGGACGTGGCGTCTGAGCTCGCGCAGCGCGTCCGGGTCGGCGATGTCACCGGGCAGCCAGCGCGCGGTGAGCCGGCCGGCCCCGAGCGGCAGCGAGCAGGCGACGTCGGGCTGCTCGTCCAGGCCGCAGGCGATCTCCAGCGAGCCGCCGCCGATGTCGAGGTTGAGCAGCCGCCCGGAGGACCAGCCGAACCAGCGGCGCACGGCGAGGAAGGTGAGCCGCGCCTCGTCCTGGCCGGAGAGCACCTGCAGTTCGACGCCGGTCTCCTCGGCGACCCGGCGCAGCACGTCCTCGCCGTTGGCGGCCTCCCGGACGGCGGAGGTGGCGAACGGCAGGATGTCGACGACGCCCTTGTCCTCGGCGACCCGGATCGACGAGGCGATCATGCCGACCAGCCGGTCCACCCCGTCCGCGCTTATCGCCCCCTGTTCGTCGAGGAGTTCGGCGAGCCGCAGCTCGGCCTTGTGGGAGTAGGCGGGCAGCGGGGCGGCACCGGGATGGGCGTCCACCACAAGGAAGTGGACCGTGTTGGAACCTACGTCGAGCACACCGAGTCGCATAACTCTCCACGCTACGCGATCCGTCCCCGCGGGAGGCCCGAGGTGGCGGTATCCGTGCTGGTCCGGGCGGTTGGTACGAACCAGCGCGAAGCGGGCGCGGGTGCGCGGCCGGTGCGCACCGGTCCGCGGTCAGTGCGTGCGGCTGCCGCGCGGCGCGACCGGGCCCGCGCCGCGGCAGTCGGCGTCGGCCCAGCGGCGGGCCCGGCCGGGGGTGTCGGTGATCAGGCCGTCCGCCCCGCGTTCGGTCATCAGCTGCCAGGAGTCCTCGTCGTCCAGGGTCCAGACGTAGACCTCGCGGCCGGCCCCGCGCTCGGCGGCGATCCGGGAGGCGGTGGCGAGGGTGGTGTCCAGCGCGATGCCGTGGAGGGGCAGGTCGCCCGGGTCCTCGGCGATCGCGCCGCCCTGGATGAGGACGACCGGCAGGGCGGGCGCGACGGCGTGGGCCTGCCGCAGGTGTTCGGCGGAGAACGAGTAGAGGAAGACCCGGGCGCCGCTTCCGGCCGCGATCCGGGCGATCCGCTGCACGTCCTCGGCGCGCTGCCACTTGAGCTCCATGAGCAGCGTGACGCTGCTGCCGGCCAGCCGTCCGAGCAGCTGGTCGAGGGTGGCGACGGGTTCGGCCGGCCCCGGTCCGACGGTCACCCGGAGGTCGGCGATCTGGGCCGCCGTCAGGTCGGCGACGGCGCCCCTGCCGTTGGTGGTGCGGTCCACGGTGGCGTCGTGCATCAGCACCGGCACGCCGTCCCGGGTGGTCTGGACGTCGGTCTCCAGCCAGTCGGCGCCCTGGGTGAGGGCGGTCTCGAAGGAGGCCATGGTGTTCTCGGGGGCGCTGAGCGGCGAGCCCCGGTGGCCGATCACCGCCGGTGCGCCGCAGGCCGGCGGGGCGGCGGCGGTCCTGGCGCGCAGGCCGGGTGAGCCGGCGCAGCCGGCGGCCAGGACCGCGAGGGCGGCCAGGACTGCCGTGTGGGCGGCACGGGGCGAGGCGGTCACGGCTCGGGCTCCAGCTCTGGTTCGGACGCCGGGTGCGGGCGCTCGGGGAATCCTCGACGGATCAGTGGAGGATCATCAAATCGATCTGACAACCCGACAGTGCTGTCGGTTCCCTTCAGCCTGCGCCCGCGGTGCGGGACATCCGGGCCGCGCCGCACCGCGGTTCACCCGGACGCCCCCGGGAGCCCGTACCGGCACCCGGGACGCGCGCCGCCCGGCCGCGCGGCGGGACGGCCTCACAGCAGGCCGTCCCAGAGCTGCTCGACGATGACGGCCCACCAGTTCTCGGGGTCGTCGAAGACCGTCGGGTCGATCGCGGCCAGGCCCCATTGCAGGGCGGCGACGGCGGGCCCGGCGGCGTGCGGGTGCAGTCCGCGCAGGCCGGGCAGCTGCTCGGCGAACAGCGCCAGGCACCGGACGAAGGCCGCCGGGCCGGCGTTGCAGTGCCGGGCGGTGGCGTAGTCGGGGTCGACCGCGCGGACGGCGCCGCAGGCGGTGTCCAGGGTGACCAGCGCCCAGCCGTCGGTGCCGAGCAGCAGCTGCGGCGCGAGCGCCCGGAGCTCGCGCTCGGCCGACCGGGTGCCGCGGCCGGCCTCCGCCAGGTGGGCGGCCAGCGGGGGCAGCACCGGGCCGGACCGGGTGCCGTCGGCGATGGCGTCCGGCCCGGGGTGGTGCAGCGCGAAGAAGCCCTCGACGGCGACCGGCACGCCGACCGTCAGGAGGAACCGGGCGGTGTCCTCCGGCAGGTCGGCCCGGGTGAGGTCCTGCGGGTCGAAGCGCCGGACGCCGCCGGCCCCGAACCGCTCGGTGAGCCGGGCGGCGAGCAGCCGGTCCGGCTCGGCGGGCAGCGGCGGGACGGCGCGCGGGAACGGCACGCGGTTGCGGCGCGGCTCGCCGGGCTCGGGCGGCAGCGCGCGGACGGCGGCCGCCCGGTGGTCGAAGCGCGGCCCGTACGCCAGCTCGGAGTCCACCCGGACGGCGGGCAGCTCGGCGGCCAGGGCGTGCGCCCAGTAGCCGCCGGGCAGGGCGCCCATCCGCAGGTCGGTGCGGACGGCGAGGACGTCCTCGGGCCGCACGCCCTGCTCGCGCAGCCGCCACCAGGCTCGCAGCGCGGGGTGCGGCCGTCCGGGCTCCGAGCGCAGGGCGAGCGAGCACGGCTCGCCCTGGGCGTCCCGGTAGGTCAGCTCGGCCCTGGCGCCCCGGCCGGTGACCGGCGGCAGGGCGGGGTCGTGGCTTCCCGCGCCGAGGAAGTCCCGGTAGAGCGTGACCACCTGGTCCACCGGTACGGACGGCCAGACGGTGAACCGGCCGGTCGCCCGGTCCACCACCGCGCAGGCCGCGCCGACCTCCTCGGGGGCCCGCCGCTCCCCGGTCAGCGGGTCGATCCGGACCGGCGGGGGCTCGGCCCAGACCACCCAGCCGAGGTCGAACTCGTGCGAGTGCACCGGGCGGCTGCCGGTCGCCCCGTCGGCCGAGGCCCTGGGCAGGTCGCCGTTGATCCAGCGATGCGCGGCCTCGATCGCCTGCGCGCGGGTGGTCACGGGGTGGTGCTCCTTGCATCGGCGCGGTGGAGGGCGGGGGGTCCGCCCGGGCGGGGTGCGGCGCCGGGCGGGCCCGCCGGACGGGTGGCGGCCCGCGCGGTGCGGCGGGCGGTCACGAGGCGGCGCCCACCGCGTGGGCGGCGGCGCCGGTGGCGGCGAGGTCCAGCGGGCGGCCCTCCGGGTCCAGGGCGATGGCCCAGAGGCCGTGGCCGCCGTCGTGCAGCGGCGCCGCGCCCCGGCGGCCGACCTGGTGGTCCAGGTAGGTCACGGTGTCCTGGTGGTTGACCGCGTTCCAGGCGTGCGGGCGGCCGAAGCCGTCCAGGGTGAGCAGGACGGCCTGGGAGCCGTGGCCGGCCCGGCGCAGCTCGCCGGCCAGCCGCCCGAAGGCCGGGTCGCCGTCGCCGAGGTCGCGGAAGGGGGCGCCGAGCTCGCGCTCGGCGCGGTCGCGGCCGCCGCGCTCGCCCGCGTCGCCCTCGGTGGGGATCCGCGGGGCCGCGCAGGTGGGCCGGCCGGTGAAGGTGTCGACGGCGGAGAGCGCGATCTCCAGGCTGTTGTTGGCCCGGCCCGGCTCGCCGTACCCGCCGTCGTTGACCACCTCGGCCCAGCCGCCGGCCGCCGGGTCGGGGTGGCGCACCGGCACGCCGTCGCCGTCCCGGGGTGCCCGGCGCTCCACCTCGCGCTGGTGCTCCGGGTCGACCGGGCCGAGCCCGCCCGGGAGCCCGTACGGGCGGCTGTCGGCGATGGTGCGCAGCCGGACCGCCGGGCCGTCCTCGGCGCCGCCGCCCTTGCGCAGGGCGCGCATGGCCAGCTGGAGGGCCATCGCGTGGGCGGTGGCGACGGGGACGACGGCCCAGCCGAGGCCGGTCTGGCCCTCGGCCGGCGCGCCGTCCGGGCGGCGGCGGGTGTCGCCGGAGTGGAACTCCGGGCGGCCCGCGCCGGGGCCGACGACCGGCGGGGCGACCGGGGGCGGCGGGACCGGCAGCGGGCCGGGGGCGGTGACGGGGTGCGGGGTGCCGGTGGCCGCCCGGGGCGCGCCCACGGCGGCGCCCGGCCGGGCCTCGGCGGCCGCGTGCTGGCCGGGGGCGGCCGTACCGGACGCACCCGCGCCGGGGGTGGCGGAGCCGGGGGCAGCCGCCCCCGGGAGGGCGACCAGGCCGGCCGGGCCCGCAGGGCCCGCCGGTGTGCCGTGGACCGCGCCCGCACCCACGGCACCGGCCGGGGTGGCCGGGCCGGTGCCGCCGCCGAACGGCGCCGGGCCGTGCCCGACCGCACCGGAGCCGGCCACCGGGCCGCCGCCCGCGTAAGGGCCGGGGCCGACCGCTCCGACGCTCACCGGGCCGGCACTGACCGGCCCGGCGCTCACCGGGCCGCCGAACGGGCCGCCGTACGGGGCGCTGTACCCGCTGCCGCCCGAGCCCGTGGTCCGCCCGGGGTGGACCTCCTCCGGGCCCGGGGCGTAGCCCGGGGTGGACGAGGGCGGTGCGGGCGGTGCGAGCACCGAGTCGGTCCGCACGGTGACGGGCGCACCGGCCCCGCCACCACCACCGCCGTTGCTGCTGCCGTTGCTGCTGCTGTGCGAGGGCGTCGGCAGCGGGCCCGCGGAGGGCGCGTCGCCGCCCCCGCCGCCGGAGGGCGCCGAGCCGCCGCCCTGGTGGGCCGGGGCGGCGGGGCGCACCGGCGGGGACCAGTCACCGCCGCCACCGCCCGCGCTGACCGGCCCGGTCCGGACCTGTACCGGGCCGTCGTCGCCGCCGTGGGAGCCGCCGCCGGAGCCGCCGTGCGCGCCGCCCACGCGGACGGACGCGTCCGGGCCCGCCGCCAGGACCACGCCGTCCGGACCCGCTGCCACCACTACGGCGCCGGTCGCGCCCGGCTGCACCGCGCCCGGACCACCCGGACCGCCCGGACCACCGGGGCCGCCCGGGGTGGTGCCGGGGCCGCCCGGGACGCCGTCCAGCACCGTCTCCCGCCCCGGCTTGGCGTGCGTCTGCCCGAGGTCGGCCAGCGGCACGCCGAGGACCTCCTGGCCGTCCTGGCCGGTCAGCACCGGTCGGCCGTCCTTGCCCAGCACCGGCCGGCCGTGCTCGTCCACCTTCACGGCCAGGTTCTCCACCCCGACCACCGGCTTGCCGTCCGCGCCCTGGACCACCAGCAGCCCGCTCGCGTCCGCGACCGGGGTGCCGTCCGCCCGGACGATGACCGGGTTGCCCTCCTCGTCCAGCACCGGCTTGCCCGCCGCGTCGAGCTTGACGGTCAGCCCGGGCACGCCGACCACCGGCTTGCCGTCCTGGCCGACCACCACCGCCAGGCCCGCGCCGCCGGCGCCCAGCACCCCGGGCTCGCCGAGCACGGCGGGCAGTCCGGCCGCCACCGGGTCGAAGACGGCGCCCGGGCCGGTCACGGACGCCGTCCGCACCACGGCGGAGCCGCCCGGGCCGGTCGCCAGGCGCAGCAGCGCGACCACGGCCGGCTCCTTGAGCGTGGTGGTCAGCCCGTCCTTCATGGCCCGGCCGAGCTCGTCCAGCAGCCCGCCGATCTTCAGCTTGGCGGTCTCGACGGCGACCGCCGCCATCGTCTCGGCGACCTTCTCGGTGGCCGTGTTCCGCACACCCGAGGCGATCGCGCCGACGCTCTGCCGCAGCCCGCCGAACACCCCGCCGGGCGCGTCCCCGCCCCCGTTCTGCGCCGCCGCGGCGACCTTGGCGGCGGCCTCCTTGGCCTGGGCCGCCTGCTCCTCGGCCTTCTTCAGCTCGGCGGCCAGCTCGTTGAGGGTGGCGACGATGTCGGCCTTGCAGCCGTCGACGGCCCGGGCGGCCGTGTCGAAGGCCCCGGCGACCAGCCCGGTCGCGGAGTGCGCGTCGTCGAGGTGGCCCTTGCCGCCGCCGCTGAAGGCCCGCCAGTACTCGCCGAAGGCCTCCACCGCGAGGCCGGAGTTCTCCCCGGTGACGCGCTTGGCGGAGTCCCCGCCGCGCTTGGCGAGGCGTTCGGCCTCCGTCCCGAACTCGCGCCAGTGCCCGGCCGCCTTGCGCAGCCCGTCCTCGTCGGCCTGCGGCCACTGGTGGCCGGTCCTGGCCAGTACGGGTACCAGTTCCTCGGGCAGCTTCCGGGACACGCGCATCTCCCCCTTCGACGTACGCACTTCAGCGGATCTCTGCGGTCGGCGGCCGTCGGGCCGGCGCCGCGGACGGTTCGGGCGTCAGGCCGACCTGTCCTTGGGGACGGTCCCGGGGGCCCGCGGGGTTGCCACCGGTCCCGCGGCGGAGCCCGGGCCGAAGGCGGCCGCGGCCGTGCCGTCGGCGGCGGCGGTGCGCTCGGCCATGGTGTGCAGGCCGGTCCCGACCTGGCCCAGCCGCCCGGCCAGCCCGCGCAGCCCGCCGAGCAGCGGGCCCTGAGCCTCCTGGTAGGCGGCGGCGAACCCGCTGCCCGGCCGGTCCAGGCCCCAGGGGCTGCCGAGCGCGGTGAGGCTCTGCTCCAGAGCCGCCGCGGCCTTCCCGAAGTCCTGCGAGATCTTCTCGAACTCCCGCCCCTCGCCGTGCAGTTCCCACGGCTTGATGACGAGCTTCCCACCCCCGGACGCGCCGGTACTGCTGCCGCTGGCCATCCCCGTACCTCCCCGTAGCGGACCGGCCGCCATCCTAGGGGTGCGGCCGGTGCGGGCCGCAGCGCACAGGCGACCTCTTCACCCCGCCTTCACCACCCCCGGCCGGGCCGCCGCGGCCGTCCGGCCGGTGAAATCACCGCAAATGCCCCGGCCACGGGCGGTTCGCACCCCCGCGGAGGCTCTACCCTTGCCGGGTGGCAGCAGCAGACACGTCCAAGAAGAAGTCCAAGGCCGGCTCGACCCCGGTCGATCTCGCCATGCCCACCCTGGGCCCCGGGGTCCCCGAGGTCCCGCTCGACTTCCCCCGCGCCTGGGTCGAGTTCGCCGACCCGGACGACGAGGAGCAGGTGTTCCGCTGCGACCTCACCTGGCTGACCTCCCGCTGGACCTGCATCTTCGGCAGGGGCTGCCACGGCATCCGCGAGGGCCGGGGCGAGTCGGACGGCTGCTGCACGCTCGGCGCGCACTACTCGGACGAGGACGACGAGAAGCGGGTGTCCGGCCACGCAGCCCGGCTGACGCCCGAGATCTGGGAGAACTTCGAGCACGGCACCGACGCCAAGGGCCGGATCAGGCTCGACGGCGGCATCACCATGTTCGACGAGGACGGCGACCGCCAGACCCGCCGGATCAACGGCGCCTGCCTCTTCCTGAACAGCCCCGGCTTCCCCGGCGGCGCCGGCTGCGCGCTGCACACCCTCGCCCTCAAGGAGGGCAAGGAGCCGCTGGAGACCAAGCCCGACGTCTGCTGGCAGCTTCCGGTGCGCCGCACCTACGACTGGATCGACCGCCCGGACGACACCCGCTACCTCCAGGTCACCATCGGCGAGTACGACCGCCGCGGCTGGGGCCCGGGCGGCCACGACCTGCACTGGTGGTGCACCGGCAGCCCGGAGGCGCACGATGGCCCGGACCCGGTGTACGTCAGCTACCGCCCCGAGCTCACCGAGCTGATGGGCCGGGCCGGGTACGAGGTGCTGGCCGGCCTGTGCGAGCAGCGGATCGCCACCAAGGGCGACCGCAAGGTGGCCCCGCACCCGGCCGACCCGGTGAAGAAGGCCAGGAAGTAGGGGCCGAGAAGGCCGGGGAGCACGGACCGGGGAGCAACGGCCGCGAAGCGAGGGCCGGGGAGTAGCGGCTACTTGTCGATGTCCCCGACGACGAAGAACATCGAGCCCAGGATCGCCACCATGTCGGCGACCAGGGTGCCGGGCAGCAGCTCGGTCAGCGCCTGGATGTTGTTGAAGGACGCCGAGCGGAGCTTGAGCCGCCACGGCGTCTTGTCGCCGCGCGAGACCAGGTAGTAGCCGTTGACGCCGAGCGGGTTCTCGGTCCAGGCGTAGGTGCTGCCCTCGGGGGCCTTGAGCACCTTGGGCAGCCGCAGGTTGACCGGGCCGGGCGCCAGCGTGGCCAGCTTGTCCAGGCAGGCGTCCGCCAGGTCCAGCGAGTTGACCGTCTGCTCCAGCAGGCACTCGAAGCGGGCCAGGCAGTCGCCCTCCTCGCGGGTGACCACGGTCAGCACCTGCCGCAGCTCCTCGGAGCCGTACGCCAGGTAGGGCTCGTCGCGGCGCAGGTCGAAGTCCAGGCCGCTGGCGCGCGCGATCGGGCCGCTGACCCCGTACGCCTCGGCGTGCGCCCGGCTGAGCACCCCGACGCCGGCCGTCCGGGCGCGGAAGATCTCGTTGCCGAGCACCAGCTCCTCGAAGACCGGCAGCTGGGAGCGGACGACGGCGACGGCCGCCCGGACCCGGCCGAGCCAGCCGGCCGGCAGGTCCTCCTTGAGGCCGCCGACCCGGTTGAACATGTAGTGCATCCGGCCGCCGGAGGCCTCCTCCAGCACGTGCTGGAGGTCCTCGCGGCCGGTGAAGGCGTGGAAGATCGGGGTGATCCCGCCCAGCTCCAGCGGGTAGGAGCCGAGGAACATCAGGTGGTTGAGCACCCGGTTCAGCTCGGCGAGCAGGGTGCGGATCCACACCGCGCGCTCGGGGACCTCCATGCCGAGCATCCGCTCGACACCCAGCACCACGCCGAGCTCGTTGGCGAAGGCGGAGAGCCAGTCGTGCCGGTTGGCCAGCATGATGATCTGCCGGTAGTCCCGGGCCTCGAAGAGCTTCTCCGCGCCGCGGTGCATGTAGCCGATGACCGGCTCGGCGGACACGATCCGCTCGCCGTCCAGCACCAGCTTCAGGCGCAGCACGCCGTGGGTCGCGGGGTGCTGCGGGCCGATGTTGAGCACCATGTCGGTGCTGCCCGCGCCGCCCGTGAAGTTCTCGGCTCCCGCCCCGATGCCGACCGTGGTCTCCCTCATGACTGGAGAGTCTGCCATCCCTCCAGGCCGGCGAGGCTCTCCGGTACCGGCATGCGGACGGTCTGCGCCAGCCAGCCGAAGCCGCCCAGCCCGGCCGGATCGGTCAGCTCGGCGCCCTCCCCCGCGCCCCCGAGTGCCCGCAGGTAGGCCACCGGGTCGGTGGACGCCAGGGCCAGCGCCGGGCGGGCCCCGCTCACCCCGAGGGCCCGCAGGGCGTCGCGCTGCGTTGTCCACAGGCTGTGGAGGGCGGGGGCGGCCACCGCGTCCAGCGCCACGTGCGCGGTGATGTCGCAGGAGCCGTCCGGCACCGGCGGGACCTCACGGCCGGCCCGGAAGCCGGTCCGGGTGGAGAACGGCGGGCGGGTGGCGAGGGTGTGCCCGTAGTCCACGGCCACCGCCAGGCCGCGCTCCAGTGTGTCGACCGCCGAGGCCCAGGCCGCGTCGCGCGGGGCGCCCAGCTCGACGAAGTCACCCGGCGCCCGGGCCGGCCACCAGCGCTCGGACCAGGCGGCGTCGGCCGCCGCCACCGGCTCGCCGAGCCGCTCCGCGCCGGTCGCGACCTCCACCTCGGCGTAGCGCAGCACGCCGTCCCCGTCGGCCTCGGCGAAGTCCAGCGGCACGTTGTCCAGCCACTCGTTCGCGAACAGCAGCCCGGTGACGCCCGGCGGCGGCGTGTCCGTCCACAGGGCTGTGGACGGCAGGCCCGGCGGGCGGGCGGCGATCTCCACCCCGTACGGCCGGAGCCTGGCCCGGACGCGATCCGGCAGCTCGGCCAGGACGCCGGACAGCAGCTCGCCGCGGCCCGCCCCGACATCCACGAAGGCCAGCTCCTCCGGACGGCCGAGGGCCGCGTCCACCTCCAGCAGCAGCCGGGCCACCGCCCGGGCGAACAGCGGGGAGGCGTGCACCGAGGTGCGGAAGTGCCCGGCCGGGCCCTCCGGCCTGCGGTAGAAGCCGCCGTCCGGGGCGTACAGGGCCTCTTCCATGGCGGGCCGCCACCGCATCCAGCTCATGCCGCCGGACGCTACCGGCAGACCGGGCGACCCTCCCAACCGAAGCCGGGGCTTCTCCGACCTAGGGAGTAGGACGGATCGCCCTCCCGGCGGACCTGGGCACGCTCCGCGACTGCCTAGGCTTAACAACGTGCAACGACTCAACGCCTGGATCCGCCGTCACCCCATGGTGGTCGACTCCGCATGGGCGGCGATCGTGCTCTTCCTCGGCGTCCTCCCGGACGGCGGGAACGCCAACACGGGCTGGCGGGCGGGCGTGGAGTTCGCCGTCGCCCTGATCATCCCGGTGCTGATGGTCTTCCGGCGCCGCTACCCCGACATCACGGTGGCCGCCGCCACCGCGGTCGGCGTCGGCCAGATCGTGCTGGGCGTCCTGCCCGCCGCCTCCAGCATCGGGTACCTGGTCTTCGCCTACACCGGCGCCGCCTTCGGCTCCCGCTGGACCTCCCGGCTGGCCCTGACCGCCGGGCTGGTGGCCGGGCCCCTGGTCTTCTGGCAGATCCACCCCACCAAGGTGCTGCGCGACGAGGACGGCGTCGTCCTGCAGCGCCCGTACCAGCTGGGCGAGTCCCTCCTGATCACCGCGCTGATGAGCACCCCGTTCATCCTGTGCTGGGCGTGGGGCAGGCTCACCCGGGTCCGGCGGGCGTACCTGGTCGAACTGGAGGACCGCGCCGCCCGGCTGGAGCGCGAGCGCGACGCCCAGGCCAAGGTGGCGGTCGCGGCCGAGCGCGCCCGGATCGCCCGCGAGCTGCACGACGTGGTCGCGCACAACGTCTCGGTCATGATCGTCCAGGCCGACGGCGCCGCCTACGTCCTGGACAACTCTCCGCAGCAGGCCAAGGAGGCGCTGAGCACCATCGCCTCCACCGGCCGCCAGGCCCTGGTCGAGATGCGCCGCCTGCTGGGCGTGCTGCGCACCGCCGACACCGCCGAGGAGTACGTGCCGCAGCCGGGCGTCGAGGAGCTGCCCGAGCTGCTGGACCAGGTCCGCACGGCCGGTCTGCAGGTCGAGTTCGCCACCTCCGGGGACCCTCGCGAGCTGCCCCGCGGCGTCGAGCTGACCGTCTACCGGATCGTCCAGGAGGCGCTGACCAACGTCCGCAAGCACGGCGGCCCCGACGTGCACGCCCGGGTCGCGGTGGACTTCGGCGAGCGCGAGCTGGCCGTGCTGATCGAGGACGACGGCCGCGGCACCACCGACGAGCAGCTGGCCTCCGGCGGCGCGGACGGCCAGGGGCATGGTCTGATCGGCATGCGTGAGCGGGTCGGCATGGTCAGCGGCAGCCTCGACGTGGGCCCGCGGCCCGGCGGAGGCTTCCGGATCCGAGCAGTCCTGCCGCTCAAGACCGCCCACTGAACCGCGCCGCCGCCCCCTGCGCCGCCCCCGACCTAGGAGCCACCTTGACCATCCGCGTGATGCTCGTCGACGACCAGGAGCTGCTGCGCACCGGGTTCCGGATGATCCTGCAGTCCCAGGGCGACATCGAGATCGCCGCCGAGGCCGGTGACGGCGCGCAGGCCCTGGAGCGGCTCAGGCACACGTCGGTGGACGTGATCCTGATGGACGTCCGGATGCCCCGTCTGGACGGCGTGCAGGCCACCCGCCGGATCTGCCTCGCCGAGGACGGCAGCCCGCTGCCGGACGCCCCGCACGTCCTGATCCTCACCACCTTCGACCTGGACGAGTACGCCTTCGCCGCGCTCAAGGCCGGCGCCAGCGGCTTCCTGCTCAAGGACGTGCCGCCGACCGAGCTGGTGGCCGCGATCCGCGCGGTGCACGGCGGGGACGCGGTGGTCGCCCCGACCACCACCCGCCGCATGATCGACCGCTTCGCCGAGGTGCTCCCCACCGCGGCGAGCACCGCCGGACCGGACACCCTCGCCCCGCTGACCGAGCGCGAGCGGGAGGTGTTCCTGCTGGTCGCCCAGGGCCTGTCGAACGGCGAGATCGCCGCCCGGCTGGTGCTGTCCGAGGCCACCGTGAAGACCCACGTCGGCCGGATCCTGGCCAAGCTCGGCCTGCGCGACCGGGTCCAGGCCGTGGTGCTCGCCTACGAGGCGGGCCTGATCCGGGCCGGCGCCGCGGACTGAGCCGTCGCCACGGCCCGAACCGGGGCGCGGGTTTGAGCCAGGCGCGGCCGTCCGGGCGGCCCCCGGCGGAGGAACACGCCCCGGCGTCCGGCCCGTAGAATGGGCCGGTACGTCCGGTACCCGAAGAGGACCGGAACGGAGAGTGAGGACGAGGGCCGAGCCGTGAGCACGTCCGACAGCGCCGACTTCACCTGGTCCGGCGGGTTCGCCCCGCTCGACGACGGCTTCGCCGACCCGGCCGACCCGGGCAACCGCCCGGCCCGACTGGCCGTCGGCGTGGTCGGCACCGGCCGGGTGGGCCCCGCCCTCGGCGCCGCCCTGCAGCTCGCCGGACACCGGGTCGTCGCCGCCTCCGGGGTCTCCGCCGCCTCCCGCCGCCGGGCCGACGCCCTGCTGCCCGGCGTGCGGATCGTCACCCCGCCGCAGGTGCTCGCCGCCGCCGACCTGGTGCTGCTGACCGTCCCCGACGACGCCCTGGCCGACCTGGTCGCCGGGCTCGCCGCGACCGGCGCCGTCCGCCCCGGGCAGCTGGTCGTGCACACCTCGGGCGCGCACGGCGTCGCCGTCCTGGAGCCCGCCACCCGGGCCGGGGCGCTGCCGCTCGCGCTGCACCCCGCGATGACCTTCACCGGCACCTCCGTCGACCTGGCCCGGCTGGCCGGCTGCCCGTTCGGGGTGACCGCCCCCGAGGAGCTCCGCCCGGTCGCCGAGGCCCTGGTGGTCGAGATGGGCGGAGAGCCCGAGTGGGTGCCGGAAGGCGTCCGCCCGCTCTACCACACGGCCCTCGCGCACGGCGCCAACCACCTGGTCACCCTGGTCGCGCAGGCGCTGGAGCTGCTGCGCACCGCCGGTGTCGCCGAGCCCGGCCGACTGCTCGGCCCGCTGCTCGGCGCCGCCCTGGACAACAGCCTGCGCTCCGGCGACGCGGCCCTCACCGGCCCGGTCGCCCGGGGCGACGCCGGCACCGTGCGGCGCCACCTGGCGCAGCTCAGTACGGTGTCCCCGGACATCCCCGCGGCCTACCGGGCGATGGCCAGGGCCACCGCGCAGCGGGCGCTCGCCAACGGGACCATCGACGAAGCGTCGGCGGCGGCGCTGCTGGACGTACTGAACGAGGAGAGCAACTGATGGCACGCGGCAAGCAGCCGGGCAAGGCGCACCGGGCACCCAAGGTCCACCGGGCCGTTGTGACGTACACCGTCGCCGACTTCGAGTCCGCCTTCTGGCCGGACGAGCAGCCGGTGGACAACGCGGTCGTGATGACCATGGGCGCGCTGCACGCGGGCCACTCCGCCCTGATCCGGGCCGCCCGCAAGCAGGTCGGCCCCGAGGGCCGGGTGGCCGTCACGGTCTTCGTCAACCCGCTGCAGTTCGGCGCGGGCGAGGACCTGGAGCGCTACCCGCGCAGCCTGGACGAGGACGTGCGGCTGGCCGAGGAGGCCGGCGCCGACGTGGTCTTCGCCCCGACCGTGGACGAGGTCTACCCCAACGGCGAGCCGCAGGTGCGCCTGGCGGCCGGCCCGATGGGCGAGCGCTTCGAGGGCGCCACCCGGCCCGGCCACTTCGACGGGGTGCTGACCGTCGTCGCCAAGCTGCTGCACATCACCGACCCGGACTTCGCCTTCTTCGGCGAGAAGGACGCCCAGCAGCTGGCGGTCATCCAGCGGATGACCGCCGACCTGGACTTCGACGTCGAGATCATCGGCGTGCCGACCGTCCGCGAGGAGGACGGGCTGGCCCTGTCCTCGCGCAACCGCTACCTCTCGGAGGAGGACCGCGCACACGCGCTCGCCCTCTCCAAGGCGCTGTTCGCCGGCCGCGACGCGGCCGCGCAGGGTCCCAAGGCCGTCCGTGAGGCCGCCGCGGCCGTCATCGACACCGCCGAAGGTGTCACCCTTGACTACCTCGCCCTGATCGATCCCCACGACTTCGTCGAAGCCGCGGACGACTTCCAGGGCGAGGCCGTGCTGGCCGTCGCCGCGAAGGTGGGCTCCACCCGCCTGATCGACAACGTCCGCCTCATCTGCCGCTAGGCGACCGGGGCGCCGGTACGGAATCCGCCGCCATGCGGCGGACGGGCACCACGCACGAATCCGCACCCGCGGACGAGCACCACGCAGAACCGTTCGGTAACCGAAGCACCCTCAGGCATGCACTCACAGGAGGCGTGACCCCATGCTCCGCACCATGCTCAAGTCCAAGATCCACCGGGCCACCGTGACCCAGGCCGACCTGCACTACGTCGGCTCGGTCACGGTGGACGAGGACCTGCTCGACGCCGCCGACCTGCTCCCCGGCGAGCTGGTCCACATCGTCGACATCAACAACGGCGCCCGGCTGGAGACGTACACCATCGCCGGCCCGCGCGGCACCGGCGTGATCGGCATCAACGGCGCCGCCGCCCGTCTGGTCCACCCCGGCGACCTGGTCATACTCATCGCCTACGGGCAGATGGAGACCGCGGAGGCCAAGGGCTACCTCCCGAAGGTGGTCTTCGTGGACGCGGAGAACCGGATCACCGGCACGGGCGGCGACCCGGCCGAGGCCGGGGAGGGCACCGGTCTGATCCGCGGCGACGAAGCGTACGGTAGCCCGAACGGCGCGGCCACGACCGCCGCGCGCTGAAGGAGCAACTGAACGCCATGCCCGCCACGCACCGCCTCACCGCCCCCGCCCCCGGCTGGACGACCACCACCGACGTCGTCGTGGTCGGCTCCGGGGTGGCCGGTCTCACCGTCGCCCTCAACGTCCGCCAGGCCGGCCTGCGGGCCGTGGTGGTCACCAAGGCGATGCTGGACGACGGCTCCACCCGCTGGGCCCAGGGCGGTATCGCCGCCGCCCTGGGCGAGGGCGACACCCCCGAGCAGCACCTGGCCGACACCCTGGTGGCCGGTGCCGGGCTCTGCGAGGAGGACGCCGTCCGGACCCTGGTGACCGAGGGTCCGGAGGCCGTCCGCCACCTGATCGCGACCGGCGCCGCCTTCGACCGCGGCGAGGACGGCGAGATCCTGCTCACCCGCGAGGGCGGCCACCACCGCCGCCGGATCGCGCACGCCGGCGGGGACGCCACCGGCGCCGAGATATCGCGCGCCCTGGTCTCCGCCGTCCGCTCCGACCCGGGCCTGGAGCTGATCGAGCACGCGCTCGTGCTCGACCTGCTCACCGACGCCGACGGACACGCCGCCGGACTCACCCTGCACGTGATGGGCGAGGGCCAGCGCGACGGCGTCGGCGCGATCCGGGCCCGCGCGGTGGTGCTCGCCACCGGCGGCATGGGCCAGGTCTTCTCCGCCACCACCAACCCGGCGGTCTCCACCGGCGACGGCGTGGCACTCGCGCTGCGGGCCGGCGCCGAGGCCACCGACCTGGAGTTCGTCCAGTTCCACCCGACCGTGCTCTGGCTCGGCCCGGAGGCCGAGGGCCAGCAGCCGCTGGTCTCCGAGGCCGTCCGCGGCGAGGGCGCCCACCTGGTGGACGCCGACGGCACCCGCTTCATGCTCGGGCAGCACGAGCTGGCCGAGCTCGCCCCGCGCGACATCGTCGCCAAGGCGATCACCCGGCGGATGCAGCTCCAGGGCGCCGAGCACATGTACCTGGACGGGCGGCACTTCGGCGCCGAGATGTGGGAGCAGCGCTTCCCGACCATCCTCGCCTCCTGCCGCTCGCACGGCATCGACCCGGTCACCGAGCCGATCCCGGTCGCCCCGGCCGCGCACTACGCCTCCGGCGGCGTGCGGACCGACCTGTCCGGCCGCACCACCGTCCCCGGCCTGTACGCCTGCGGCGAGGTGGCCTGCACCGGTGTGCACGGCGCCAACCGGCTGGCCTCCAACTCCCTGCTGGAGGGCCTGGTCTTCGCCGAGCGGATCGCCGCCGACCTGGTCGCCCGGCACCGGGCGGACGACCTGCCCGAGCGCTCGGTGGACGTCGCCGCCGCCCGCGCCGCGCACCCCGTGCCGCTGCCCGCGCCCGAGGCCCGCGCCGAGATCCAGCGGCTGATGTCGCGCGGCGCCGGCGTGCTGCGCTCGGCCGCCTCGATGGCCGACGCGGCCGCCGGGCTGGCGCTGCTCTCCGAGCAGGCCTACTCGCACATCGCCGAGGAGAAGCCGGCCGACCCCCGGGTGGAGACCTGGGAGGCCGCCAACCTGCTGCTGGTCGCCACCGCCCTGGTCGAGGCCGCCTCCCAGCGCGCGGAGACCCGCGGCTGCCACTGGCGCGAGGACTTCCCCGAGCGGGACGACGACCGCTGGCAGCGCCACCTGATCACCACCCTCACCGCCTCCGGCAACCTAGTCAGCACCCCTGAGGAGCAGTAGAACCATGACCCACTCGCACGAGGAACTCCCGATGGCCGGCGGCTGCGGCGACGGCTGCGCCTGCGGGGACGCCGAGGGCTACGAGACCGGCCTGGACCCGCAGCTCGCCGCGCTGCTGGAGGAGGCCGGGCTGGACCCGGTCGAGGTCGAGGACATCGCCACCCTGGCGCTGGCCGAGGACCTGGCCGGCGGCGAGGACGTCACCTCGGTGGCCACCGTGCCGGCCGACGCCGTCGCCACCGCCGACTTCACCGCCCGCGAGGCGGGCGTGGTGGCCGGTCTGCGGATCGCCGAGGCCGTCGTCTCGCTGGTCTGCGAGGAGGAGTTCGAGGTCGAGCGGCACGTCGAGGACGGCGACCGGGTCGAGGCCGGCCAGGTGCTGCTCTCGGTGCGCAGCCGCACCCGCGACCTGCTGACCGCCGAGCGCAGCGCGCTCAACCTGCTCTGCCACCTCTCCGGCATCGCCACCGCCACCCGGGCCTGGGCGGACGCCCTGGACGGCACCGGCGCGGTGGTCCGCGACACCCGCAAGACCAGCCCGGGCCTGCGGGCGCTGCAGAAGTTCGCGGTGCGCTGCGGCGGCGGCGCCAACCACCGGATGGCGCTCTCCGACGCGGCCCTGGTCAAGGACAACCACGTGGTCGCGGCCGGCGGCGTCGCCGAGGCGTTCCGGGCCGTCAGGGCCGCCTACCCCGACCTGCCGGTCGAGGTCGAGGTGGACACCCTGGAGCAGATCCCGCCGGTGCTGGAGGCCGGGGCCGACCTGATCCTGCTGGACAACTTCACCGTCCCGCAGCTGAAGGCGGCCGTCGAGCTGGTCGCCGGACGGGCCCGGCTGGAGGCCTCCGGCGGACTCACCCTGGCCACCGCGCGCGAGGTCGCCCAGACTGGTGTCGACTACCTGGCCGTGGGTGCGCTCACGCACTCCTCGCCGATCCTGGACATCGGCCTCGACCTGCGCGCCTGATCGGACCTGATCTCCCCTCACGCAGAAAGCGCCCCATGCTCCTCACCATCGACGTCGGAAACACCCAGACCACGCTCGGCCTGTTCGACGGCGAGGAAGTGGCCGAGCACTGGCGGATCTCCACCGATCCGCGCCGCACGGCCGACGAGCTGGCGGTGCTGCTGCAGGGCCTGATGGGCTCGCACACCGCGGTCGCCGAGGCCGCGGTGGACGGCCTCGCGATCTGCTCGTCCGTCCCCGCCGTGCTCCACGAGCTCCGCGAGGTCGCCCGCCGCTACTACGGCGACGTCCCCGCGGTGATCGTGGAGCCGGGGGTGAAGACGGGCGTGCACGTCCTCATGGACCACCCCAAGGAGGTCGGCGCCGACCGGATCGTCAACGCGCTGGCCGCCAGCCACCTCTACGGCGGCCCGTGCATCGTGGTCGACTTCGGCACCGCCACCACCTTCGACGCGATCAACGCCCGCGGCGACTACGTCGGCGGGGCGATCGCCCCCGGGATCGAGATCTCGGTGGAGGCGCTCGGGGTGCGCGGCGCCCAGCTGCGCAAGATCGAGCTGGCCCGCCCGCGCAACGTGATCGGCAAGAACACCGTCGAGGGCATGCAGTCCGGCATCCTCTACGGCTTCGCCGGCCAGGTCGACGGCCTGGTCGACCGGATGGCCCGTGAGCTCGCCAAGGACCCGGACGACGTCCAGGTCATCGCGACCGGCGGGCTCGCCCCGCTCGTCCTCGGCGAGGCCACCACCATCGACGTCCACGAGCCCTGGCTCACCCTGATCGGCCTACGGCTGGTCTACGAGCGCAACCGGCCCGCCGCCGCCTGAGCAGGCCCCGGCACCAACCGCCCGCCACGTGCCGATGGCGCGTCCGTCCTGCGGACGCGCCATCGGCACGTGGGCGGGTGGGCCGGATCAGCGGCCCGCCTCCGCGGTCGGCGAGGGGAGCGGCCCCGGGGAACGCCCGACGACCACCTTCGTGTAGCCGTCCGCGAAGGTCGCCTCTCCCTGCCCGGCCGCCAGGGAGGCCAACGCGGAGGCCACCACCTCCGAAGGCGCGGACGGAGCCTGGCCGCCGGGGCTGGCGGGGGGAGCGCTGGGCTTCGGTCCGGCTGGCGCCAGGGATGCGGCGACCTGCCGCCAGCGCGCGTCGGTGGCCACCGCGGCGAGCTGCCCGGTGTTCAGCAGCGGGTCGGTACGGGTGATCGGGGTGCCCCGCTCCAGCGGCCTGCGGTTCCACTCCTGGATCATCAGCGTGTAGCCGTTCGCGCTGTACAGCGACGCGGCCCAGGTCTTGGAGCCGGCCGGCTCGCCCGCCCGGGTCCCGGCTTGGTAGACCACCAGGTCGGAGCCGTCCGACAGGGTCGTCGCGGTGCAGGCGTCCCCGGCGATCGGCGGATTCGGGCAGGTGTGGTCGGGGCCCACCGCAGTCGGGGTGATCCAGAACAACAGCTGGCCCGCGCCGTTGCCGTCGTCGTGGACCATCCGGATCTGGGTGGTGTCGGTCTCCGTCCCGCGGGCCTCGCCGACCTCCGTCGTCCCGGCCGGCAGCAGCTCGGTCAGCAGGGCGAGGACCTGCTCGCCGGAGAGCTTCGGTGCTGCGGTGCCGCCCTCCGACGCCGCGCCGACCACGGACGGGGAGCCAGCTCCGGAGCCCAGGGCCACCCCGCCGACCCCGATCAGCGCCAGGGCGGCGGCGCCGGCCGCCATCGACGCCCGCCGGCGACGGCGCAGCCGGCGGCCCACCACCCAGGCGGAGTCGATCAGCGCGGTGGGCTCGGTGTGGAAGGTCTCGCCGGCCCGGGCGAGCTCCCGGGCGAAGTCTTGCGTGTACTGCTCGTCGATCGGGTTCGGGTCTGCGGACATGACGGATCTCCCTGTCGGGCCTGAGGAACGGGTGAAGGTGTGGTGACGGGTGCCGGGCGGCCTGTTCAGCGCTCCGCGAGCTCGCCGAGGCTGTCGCCGAGCAGGGCCCGGATCCGGCCGAGCGCGCGCACCGTCCGGGTGCGGACCGCGCCGGAGGTGCTGCGCAGGACGTCGGCGGTCTCCCCGACGCTGCGGTCCTCCCAGTAGCGCAGGACCAGGACCGCCCGGTCCTGGGGCGACAGCCGGCCGAGCGCGTCGACCAGGGTCAGCCGCAGCGTGGTGTCGCCCTCGCGCGCAACGCCGTCCGGGACTTCGTCCACCGGCTGCTCGGTGGAGCTGCGCCGGCCGCGGTGCGAGAGGAACGCGCGGACCAGCACCGTGTGCGCGTAGCCCGCCGGGTTCTCGATCCGGGCCCGCGGGGTGAACCACGCGGTGCGGTGCCATTGGGCGTAGATCCGCCCGAGCGCCTCCTGGACGAGGTCCTCCGCGAGGTGGGTGTCGCCGCCGGTGAGCAGGCACGCCGTCCGGTACAGGTGCCCCGTACGGGCCACCGCGAAGGCCTTGAACGCCTCGTCCCGCGCCCCGCCGCCCCCGGGGCCGGCCTCACTGTTTCGCGCCATCTCTGCCTGGGCTCCCCCGGATTGATTTCCCTTACATATGGATGACCGGGGTCGCGGCGGGGATGTTACAGCGGCGCCGGAAACTCTTCCGGAGGGAGTTCGTGTCCGGCCGAACGTGGGGCGTCGGCGCGACGTTACCGACAAATCGGATATTCCTCACGTAGTGTCAACCCATGCCTACGCCACACGGATCGCGCGGCGGCATGGCCTTCAGCGCCGACGAAGTCCGCGTGCTGCGCCGCGCCCTCGCCCAAGCCCTGCACCCCGCCGTACCCGTCCACCTCCAGGTCTCCGACCGCCTGCCGTTCGCCGGTGCCGGCGCCGAGCTGTGGGCGGAGGACGTCCAGGACGCGCTGCGTCTGACCGAGGCGATCGACGAGGCCGTCCAGGAGGGCGGCCGACTGCGCGCCTTCCTGCTCGCCGACCTCGCCCGCTACCGGGCGGCCCTGCCCGGCAGCGCGAGCGGCTACCTGGAACGTCTGGAGGAGGCCGTGACCGACGGCTACCTGCCCGGCCCCGAGGACCTCACCGCGCTGCGCGGGCTGACCCGCCAGCCGTGCGGCCAGGGCGAACGCTCCCGCCGCTCCCGGCTGGCCGGCCGCTGCCACGCGCTGGCCGAGGCCGCCGTCCGCGAACGGCTCGCCCTCACCACCGGGCAGCGCCACCTCATGGCCGTACCGAGTCCTGCCGCACCCCCGCGCAGTCTCCCCATCCCTGTTGGAGGACGGATCCCGATGAGCAGCACCGACTCCCCCGCCGAGAAGCCCGCCACTCCCAAGGGCCAGCCCCGGCCGCACCGGATGCCCACCCCCGCCGAGCTCTTCGGCCGCCGCCCCAAGCCCGCCCCCCACCCGGCCCCGCCCACCACGGACCCGGAGGAGCTGGAACTCGCCACCGGCACCGGCTGACCCCGGAGCGGTCGGAGGGGCGGCGGGCCATCGGCCCGCCGCCCCTCCCGGGTTTTTGCCGAACGGTGATCATCGGGGGGCAGCCGGAACGATCACCGTGCTGGTATGACTGTGGGGTGCCGGAGCGCCCCTCCGGCGGGGGCGGGCTTTGCAGGGGCATCCTCATTCCTTTTCGCCGGACACCGCACCGGCCGCGATCGGCGCGGCCGCACCGCGGGCGGCCATCCATCGTTCGCTCCCCCGATCTGCCGACCCACGATCTCTGGAGCACGGATGGACTCGTCCACCTCCCACCCGCCGCGGCCCCGGGCCTGGGCACCGCCGCGCGCACTGCTGCGCGCCGCCGTCGCGGGCACCGCCCTCGCCCTGGCGACCGCCGCCGTGCCGGCCTCGGCCGCACCGGCCGCCGCCGGCGACCCGGTCCCCCCGGCCGCCGTCCAGCCTGGCCGGTTCGTCCAGACCGACCTCACCCGGCTGCTGGACACCCGCAACGCCATCGGCGTCCCGACCAGGAGCCCGCTCGGCGGCGACAGCTCGCTGCGCTTCTCCGTCGGCCAACTCGCCCCCGGCGCCACGGCGGTGGTCCTGAACGTCACCGCGACGGACACCACCGAGGAGAGCTACGTCACCGTCCACCCCGACGGGAAGCCGCGGCCCCGGACGTCCAACCTCAACTTCACCCCCGGCCAGACCGTCGCCAACCTGGTCACCGTGCCGGTGACCAACGGCTACATCGACATCTACAACCACCTCGGCTCGGTCGACCTGGTGGCCGACATCTTCGGCTACTACACCGACGACCTCGCGGCGACCGCGTCCACCTTCCAGCCGGTGACCCCGTCCAGGGCCCTGGACACCCGGAGCAGCGGCCCCGGCGGCAGCGCCCAGTCGGTCGGCACCGACGGCACGGTCAACCTCAAGCTCGCCGGGAAGAACCGCGTCCCGGCCGCCGGGGCGACCGCCGTGGTGCTCAACGTGACCGCGACCGACACCGCGGACTCCAGCTTCCTCACGGTCTACCCGCACGGCACTCCCCGGCCGTCGACGTCGAACCTCAACTTCACCGCCGACCAGACGGTGCCCAACCTTGTCACCGTCCCGCTCGGCGCCGACGGCAGCATCGACCTCTACAACCACATCGGCACGGCCGACCTGGTCGTGGACGTGTTCGGCTTCTACACCGGCGCCCCGAGCGGCTCCGGCTTCACCGCCACCGGTCCGACCCGGGTGCTGGACACCCGTGACCCGGGCCGCCAGAAGGTCGGCCCGGGCGGCGTGCTCACCTGGTCCGTCGGCGAGGGCTCCGGGCTCGGCGACGCCAAGCCGAGCGCCGTCGTGCTCAACGTGACCGCGACCGGTCCGACCGCCCCCGGCCACCTCGACGTCTACCCGGGCGGCAGCCCCCGCCCGAGCAGCTCGAACCTCAACTACACCGCGGACCAGACCGTGGCCAACACGGTGATCGTCCCGGTGGACGCCTCCGGGAACGTGAACTTCTACAACAACGCCGGCTCGGTCGACGTGGTGGTCGACCTCTTCGGCTACTTCACCGCCCCCCAGGGCGGCCCGACCGGCCTGTCGATGGACTGGGAGTACCCGGTCGCCTGCGACGTCCCCAGCCCCGGCCGCTGGCTCCACCCGGGCCTGTACTCGACCGGCTTCAGCGCCGTCGGCAGCCCGGTGCCCGGCGCCACCGGCCCGGTCTGGACGCAGTACGTCATCACCGGCCCGGACGGCACCAGGAGCTACGCGGGCCCCCAGGCCGCCCCCGGCACCAAGTCCACCTTCGGCGTCCCCCTGGCGGACCTCAGGACCGGCAGCGCCTACAGCTGGTACGCCTACGGCACCGACGGCGTCCACACCACCGCGGCCAGCCGGCCGTGCAGCTTCCGCTACGGGAACGACCCCGGCTTCCGGATGACGGTCTCCGACCCCGGGAAGCTCTACTCCGGACAGACCGCGCGGTTCACCCTCACCGCCGCCACCGACGAGATCGAGCCGGGCTTCCAGGCCGCGACGTTCCGCTACGGCCTGGACGACAACTCCTCCCTGCGCTCCAGCGTCGCCGCCACCGGCGGTACCGCGACGGTCGACCTCCCGGTGAACCAGTGGGGCACCCACACCCTGTACGTCGAGGCCGTCAGTGCCGACGGCACCCGGACCTCCAGGACGAACACGTCCTTCTACGTGATCTCGCGCTGACCCGACCGGACCGACCGGACCGGGAGGGGGAGGGCGCCCGGGCGCCCTCCCCCTCCCGCCGTACGGCACGGCCGGTGCGGCGGGGATATCCCGTGGCGGAGCACCGTGTGTGGCTGGCTACCCTTGTGGGGTGAGCGATCAGAGCCCCATCACCGCGACCGACGACCTTCCCGAGCAGATGCGCGTCCGGCGCGAGAAGCTGGACCGGCTCCGGGCGGCCGGCGTCGACCCGTACCCGGTCGGCTTCCCCCGGACCAGCACCATCGCGGACCTGCGCGCCAAGCACCCGGACCTGGCGCCGGACACCGCGACCGGTGAGCGGGTCGGCATCACCGGCCGGGTGATCCTCTCCCGGACCGGCGGCAAGCTCTGCTTCGCCACCCTGCGCGACGGCAGCGGCGACCTCCAGGTGATGTTCTCCCTGGACAAGCTCGGCGAGGAGCGGCTGGCGGCCTGGAAGGCCGACATCGACCTCGGCGACCAGGTCGGCGTCGAGGGCGAGGTGATCACCTCCCGCCGCGGCGAGCTGTCGGTGATGGTGGACAGCTGGGCGCTCACCGCCAAGTGCCTGCGCCCGCTGCCGGACAAGCACAAGGGCCTGACCGACCCGGAGGCCCGGGTCCGCCAGCGGTACGTCGACCTGATCGTCAACCCCGAGGCCCGCGAGATCCTGCACCTGCGCAGCAAGGTGGTCCGCTCGATCCGCCGCACCTACGAGGAGCGCGGCTACATCGAGGTCGAGACCCCGATGCTGCAGCCGGTGCACGGCGGCGCCAACGCGCGTCCGTTCAAGACGCACATCAACGCGTACGACATCGACCTGTTCATGCGGATCGCCCCCGAGCTGTACCTCAAGCGGCTGGTGGTCGGCGGCGCGGAGAAGGTCTTCGAGATCAACCGCAACTTCCGCAACGAGGGCGCGGACTCCACCCACAACCCCGAGTTCACCTCGCTGGAGTCGTACGAGGCCTACGGCGACTACGACACCCAGGCCGAGCTGATCCGGGCGACGATCATCAACGCCGCCCGCGACGCGCTGGGCACCACGGTGATCCGGGGCCTCGACCCGCACGGCGTGGAGCACGAGATCGACCTGGCCGAGCCGTGGGCGGAGGTCGGCGTCTACCCGGGCATCTCGAAGCACCTGGGCACCGAGGTGACCCCGGAGACGGGCGTGGAGGAGCTGCGCAGGCTCGCCACCGAGCACGGCATCCCGTTCGAGAAGGACTGGGGCCACGGTCAGATCGTGCTGGAGATGGTCGAGCGCCTGCTGGAGGAGAACGCGATCGCGCCGACCTTCATCAAGGACTACCCGACCGAGGTCTCCCCGCTGACCCGCCAGCACCGCTCGGTCGCGGGCGTGGCGGAGAAGTGGGACCTGGTGATCTTCGGTACCGAGATCGGCACCGCCTACTCCGAGCTGGTCGACCCGGTCGAGCAGCGCGCCCGCCTGACCGCGCAGTCCCTGCTCGCGGCCGGCGGCGACGTCGAGGCGATGCAGGTGGACGAGGACTTCCTGCGGGCCCTGGAGTACGCGATGCCGCCCACCGGCGGGCTCGGCCTCGGGGTGGACCGCCTGATCATGCTGCTCACCGGCAAGAACATCCGCGAGACGGTGCTCTTCCCGCTGGTGAAGCCCGAGCCCAAGGCGTCCGCCGCACCGGCGGCGGAGAAGACCGAGGAGGAGTGACCTGATGGACTACGTCAGCGCGATCGTCCCGCCGCTGGTCATGGCGATCGGCTTCGGATTCCTGGTGCGGGCCATCATCCGCAGCCAGGGCGGGGCCCAGAAGGCCAAGGAGGACCTGGTCGACTGACGCCGTCAGCCGCCCGTCCACCGGCGCGCCGCCATTCCCGATTCCCGGGGGTGGCGGCGCGCCGGTTTGGCGGCACTTCACAAGATTTGCCCCATTCACTCCCTATCCTGGCCGCACTATGGTCCGGCAACTCGGCGAACTTGAGAACGCCATCATGACCCGGGTGTGGCAGTGGAACCGACCGGTCACGGTTCGCGAGGTTCTCCTGGATCTGCAGTCGGAACGCGAAATCGCGTACACCACGGTGATGACCGTCCTGGACAAGCTCCACAGAAAGGGCTGGTTGCGCCGGGACCGGGCCGGGCGGGCCTATCGATATGAACCGGTCTCGTCCCGCGAGGCGTACACGGCGGCACTGATGAACGACGCGTGGGCCACGAGTGACAATCCCGCGGCCGCCCTGGTGCACTTCTTCGGCCTGATGTCACCCGAGCAGCGGGAGGCACTGCGCGATGCACTGCGGGTCGCCGCTCTGTTCCCGTCCGATCCGACCGGCCCTGATTCCGGGGGCAACGGGCCCGATACCGGGGAGACCGCGCCGGGTCCGACACGATAACGTCCCGCCATGGAGGTCACCATCCGCCGGGCGCGGACCACGGACGTGCGGGCCGTACGCGGGCTCATCGACGCCTACTCGCGCGACGGCATTCTGCTCGACAAGCCCACCGTCACCCTGTTCGAATCCGTCCAGGAGTTCTGGGTGGCGGAACGCGACGACAACGGCGCGGTGGTGGCCTGCGGCGCACTGCACGTGATGTGGGAAGACCTGGCCGAGGTCCGCACCCTCGCGGTCGATCCGTCCTGCCGCGGACACGGCGTCGGACACGTACTGCTGGACAAGCTGCTGCAGACCGCGCGCTGGCTCGGCGTCCGTCGGATTTTCTGCTTGACGTTCGAGGTGGCCTTCTTCGCGAAACACGGTTTCGTCGAGATCGGCGAGCTGCAGGAAACCGATGATGGTACGACAGACCCGGCGGCGATCGCTACGGATGTCTATGAAGAACTTCTCCGCTCGTACGATGAAGGTGTCGCGGAGTTCCTGGACCTGGAGCGGGTGAAGCCCAACACACTGGGCAACTCGCGCATGCTGCTGCACCTGTGAGGCGCTCCCGACCGGGGCAGGGGTTTGTGTTTTCCGGTGAAAGGCGCTTTCCTTTCCTTAGGCAATGGGTCGTTTAGCGGAAAGGGAAGCCCGTGGCACAGAGGGTGCAGGTCATTCTTGAAGACGATCTCGACGGCGGTTCGGCGGACGAGACGGTGACGTTCGCGCTCGACGGCGTTGCCTACGAGATCGATCTGAAGAGCGCCAACGCGGACAAGCTCCGCGGTCTGCTGGCGCCGTACGTGGACAAGGGCCGCAAGCAGAGCGGCCGGCTCGTCGGCGCCCGGCGCCCGGGCCGGGGCACCGCCCCGCGTCCGTCCGGAAGCGCCCCGGACACCGCCAAGATCCGCGCGTGGGCCAAGGAGCAGGGCCTGGAGGTCAACGACCGCGGCCGGGTGCCGAGCAACGTGCGCGAGGCGTACGAGAAGGCCAACGCGGCCTGACGCCGGCTGCGCCGGACAGGGTGCAGGGCCCGGTCCTGCCGGACCGCCGGAGCGGGTGCGGGGCCCCGGCGGCCGCCCACGGCGTCCGTGGCACACGCGCGGGGCGCGGAGGGGTCTCCTCCGCGCCCCGCGGTGCACGCACGGGCATCGCGGGCCCCGGCGACGGGGGCTCGCACGACGCGGGCTCGGGCGGCGGAACATTCACGGGCTGTGCAACGCTGTAGAGGCGAAGCGGTAACGCCGGTACCACCGGGACGGCCTACGGGACCAGGGCATCCGCTGCTGAAGCACCGTCACCGCCGGCCGACTTCTCGCCAGGCGAACACCGCCACCGCGGAAACTGCGCGAGAAGCTCCCCGTAACCGGGTATGAATGCAGGTGGACGGGGTCACAGACCCCGACCGGGGCAGTATGCACGACCGGCCGGAAGCCATCCCGCTCCGCCGAGGCGGCTGTTGTTCGCCGATGGCGTAGCGGTATCTGGTGCATCGGGCCCACCTGTGGGAACACCGTCTCCCAGCATCAGGTTGGGATTGGTGTCGGCTGGTCGCGCAGCATCTCGCTCCCGATACCGGGGAGTGAATCCGTGGGCCGCGCCGCTGAGCGGGACTAGCATGCGGAAGGACAGGGCGGGGACCGACCCCGAACTGCCCGACCGCTCTGAGGAGCGATAAACGATGTTCGAGAGGTTCACCGACCGCGCGCGGCGGGTTGTCGTCCTGGCTCAGGAAGAAGCCCGGATGCTCAACCACAACTACATCGGCACCGAGCACATCCTCCTGGGTCTGATCCACGAGGG
Source organism: Kitasatospora sp. NPDC058170 (assembly GCF_042883905.1). Lineage (NCBI taxonomy): Bacteria > Bacillati > Actinomycetota > Actinomycetes > Kitasatosporales > Streptomycetaceae > Kitasatospora > Kitasatospora sp. NPDC058170. The sequence goes on along the minus strand of NZ_JBHVUV010000015.1, from coordinate 152,574 downwards.
TGAGGGTGTCGCCGCTAAGGCCCTGGAGAGCCTCGGGATTTCTCTAGAGGCCGTTCGCCAGCAGGTCGAGGAGATCATCGGCCAGGGCCAGCAGGCCCCGTCCGGTCACATTCCCTTCACCCCCCGGGCGAAGAAGGTCCTGGAGCTGTCGCTGCGGGAGGCCCTGCAGCTCGGCCACAACTACATCGGCACCGAGCACATCCTGCTCGGCCTGATCCGCGAGGGCGAGGGCGTCGCCGCCCAGGTCCTGGTGAAGCTGGGCGCCGACCTGAACCGGGTGCGCCAGCAGGTCATCCAGCTGCTCTCCGGCTACCAGACCGGCAGCAAGGAGTCGGCCACGGCCGGCGGGCCCGCCGAGGGCACCCCGTCGACGTCGCTGGTCCTGGACCAGTTCGGCCGCAACCTCACCCAGGCCGCCCGCGAGGCCAAGCTCGACCCGGTGATCGGGCGCGAGAAGGAGATCGAGCGGGTCATGCAGGTGCTGTCCCGCCGCACCAAGAACAACCCCGTGCTGATCGGTGAGCCCGGCGTCGGCAAGACCGCCGTGGTCGAGGGCCTGGCCCAGGCGATCGTCAAGGGCGAGGTCCCGGAGACGCTGAAGGACAAGCAGCTCTACACGCTGGACCTCGGCGCCCTGGTGGCCGGCTCGCGCTACCGCGGTGACTTCGAGGAGCGCCTGAAGAAGGTGCTCAAGGAGATCCGCACCCGCGGCGACATCATCCTGTTCATCGACGAGCTGCACACCCTGGTCGGCGCGGGCGCCGCCGAGGGTGCCATCGACGCCGCCAGCATCCTCAAGCCGATGCTGGCCCGCGGCGAGCTGCAGACCATCGGTGCCACCACCCTGGACGAGTACCGCAAGCACCTGGAGAAGGACGCCGCGCTGGAGCGCCGCTTCCAGCCGATCCAGGTCGCCGAGCCGTCGCTGCCGCACACCATCGAGATCCTCAAGGGCCTGCGCGACCGCTACGAGGCCCACCACCGGGTCTCGATCACGGATGCCGCCCTGGTCGCCGCCGCCACCCTGGCCGACCGCTACATCTCGGACCGCTTCCTGCCGGACAAGGCCATCGACCTGATCGACGAGGCCGGCTCGCGAATGCGCATCCGCCGGATGACCGCGCCGCCGGACCTGCGCGAGTTCGACGAGAAGATCGCCGACGTCCGCCGCGAGAAGGAGAGCGCGATCGACGCGCAGGACTTCGAGAAGGCCGCGTCCCTGCGCGACGACGAGAAGCAGCTCCTGCAGGCCAAGGCCAAGCGCGAGAAGGAGTGGAAGGCCGGCGACATGGACGTCGTCGCGGAGGTGGACGAGGAGCTCATCGCCGAGGTCCTGGCCACCGCCACCGGCATCCCGGTCTTCAAGCTCACCGAGGAGGAGTCCTCCCGGCTGCTGCGCATGGAGGACGAGCTGCACAAGCGCGTCATCGGCCAGAAGGACGCCATCAAGGCGCTCTCCCAGGCCATCCGGCGCACCCGTGCGGGCCTCAAGGACCCGAAGCGCCCCGGCGGCTCGTTCATCTTCGCCGGCCCGTCCGGAGTCGGTAAGACCGAGCTGTCCAAGACGCTCGCCGAGTTCCTCTTCGGCGACGAGGACGCGCTGATCTCGCTCGACATGTCCGAGTTCTCGGAGAAGCACACCGTCTCCCGGCTCTTCGGCTCGCCTCCCGGCTACGTGGGCTACGAGGAGGGCGGCCAGCTGACCGAGAAGGTCCGCCGCAAGCCGTTCTCCGTCGTCCTCTTCGACGAGGTCGAGAAGGCCCACCCGGACATCTTCAACTCGCTGCTGCAGATCCTGGAGGACGGTCGCCTGACCGACTCCCAGGGCCGCGTGGTCGACTTCAAGAACACCGTCATCATCATGACGACCAACCTCGGCACCCGGGACATCTCCAAGGGCTTCAACCTGGGCTTCGCGGCCACGGGTGACTCCGCCACCGGGTACGAGCGGATGAAGGCGAAGGTCGGCGAGGAGCTCAAGCAGCACTTCCGCCCCGAGTTCCTGAACCGTGTCGACGACATCGTGGTGTTCCACCAGCTGTCCGAGGAAGACATCATCCAGATCGTCGACCTCATGATCGACAAGGTGGACGGCCGGCTGAAGGACCGCGACATGGGCCTGGAGCTCAGCGTCGAGGCCAAGAAGCTGCTGGCCAAGCGCGGCTACGACCCGCTGCTCGGCGCCCGTCCGCTGCGCCGCACGATCCAGCGCGAGATCGAGGACCACCTCTCCGAGAAGATCCTCTTCGGCGAGCTGCGGGCCGGTCACATCGTGGTCGTCGGCGTCGAGGGCGAGGGCAAGGAAGCGAAGTTCACCTTCCGCGGCGAGGAGAAGTCCGCGGTTGCGGACACTCCGGCGGCTGTCGCTTCCTCGGGTCCCGACCTGACGAAGTAGAAACAGTTAACAGATAACAGCACACCGTCTGGGCCCCCGGCGTTCACGCCGGGGGCCCAGACCGTTTTACACGGCGTCACAGAAGCTGTGATCAAGCCCACGAATCCGCAGCTCGGAGGCCTGATCGGGGGCCTGTGCGGGTGCGATCGGTTCCGCCTCCCGCTTTTATTACCAATACTGTTGACGGACCGTCAGCTGATAGGAAGTTGCGGAGCATAGCGCTGTGGCCATGTAACGGTCAAGGTCTATCTTTTCGGTCCACGCTTGGATCAAATGACGTCCACCTGTCTTTCATTGGTTTACCGGGAGGCCAAGAGCCAGACCGGTTTGGGGAGGACGTCACAACGTTGAAGATGACCAGGAAAGCCGCTGCGGCCGCCACGGCCGGGGCTGTCATAGCCGCGCTCGGCGCGGGGCTGTTCCCGAGCGTGGCCCTCGCGGCCGGCTCGGCGCCCGTGCCGAACGACCCGGCTGACGCCGTTCAGTCGGTCAAGACCGATCACAACCTGCCGGGCCCGCTGACCGAGAAGGTCGAGGCCGAGCAGAAGGCCGCCACCGAGCAGCTGCTCGCCGGCACCGCCCAGGTCGAGCAGCACGGCGGTAGCTCCAGCATCAAGCTGGGCAAGGACAAGTACGTCGAGCTGGCCCGTGAGCGCACGGACAAGATCTTCACCATCCTGGTCGACTTCAGCGACCAGGTGGACAACACCACCAAGACGCCGGACGGCAAGATCAAGTACGGCGGCACCCCTGGTCCGCAGCACAACCAGATCGCCAAGCCGGACGCTGCGACCAACAACTCCACGCTCTGGCAGGCTGACTACAACCAGCAGCACTACCAGGACATGTACTTCAGCAAGACCCAGGACTCGCTGAAGACCTTCTACGAGAAGCAGTCCTCGGGCCGCTACTCGGTCGACGGTCAGGTCACCGACTGGGTGAAGGTCCCGTGGAACGAGGCCCGCTACGGCTCGGACTACTGCGGCCAGCACGTCTGCAACAACGCGCAGGACCTGATCCGCGACGGCGTCAACGCCTGGGTCGCCGACCAGAAGGCCAAGGGCCAGACGGACGCTCAGATCAAGGCCGTCATCGCGCAGTACGACCAGTGGGACCGGTACGACTTCGACCACGACGGCAACTTCAACGAGCCCGACGGTTACATCGACCACTTCCAGATCGTGCACTCCGGCGAGGACCAGTCGGCCGGCGGCGGCAAGCAGGGCACCGACGCGCTCTGGGCCCACCGCTCGTACGCCTACGGCACCCAGGCCGGCTCCACCGGCCCCGCCAACAACCTGCTCGGCGGCACCCCGGTCGGCTCGACCGGTGTCTGGATCGGCGACTACACCATGCAGCCCGAGAACGGCGGCCTCGGTGTCTTCGCCCACGAGTACGGCCACGACCTCGGTCTGCCGGACCTCTACGACACCTCGGGCAGCGGGATCGACAACTCGGTCGGCTTCTGGTCGCTGATGTCGTCCGGTTCCTGGCTCGGCGAGGGCAAGAACTCGATCGGTGACATGCCGAACGACCTCGACGCCTGGAGCAAGCTGCAGCTCGGCTGGCTGAACTACGACAAGGCCAAGGCCGGCACCGAGTCGACCCACCACATCGGCCCGGTCGAGTTCAACACCAAGCTGAAGCAGGCGCTCGTCGTCGACCTGCCGAAGAAGACCGTCACCACCACGATCAACACCCCGTTCGCGGGTGCCAACGAGTGGTGGAGCGGCAGCGCGGACGACCTGAACGTCTCGCTGACCCGTGACGTCGACCTGACCGGCAAGACCTCCGGTGCGCTGACGGCCAAGGCCTGGTACGACATCGAGCAGGACTTCGACTACGGCTACGCCGAGGTCTCCACCGACGGTGGCGCCAACTGGACCGCCCTGAACGGCACCTTCAACGGGGTCGCGATCCCGAAGAACGCCGCCGACAAGGCCGGCCTGACCGGCAACTCGGGCAACAAGTGGGGCGACCTGTCGTTCCCGCTGGACGCCTACGCGGGTAAGGCCGTCAAGGTCCGCTTCCACTACACCACCGATGGCGGTCTGCACCTCAAGGGCCTGGCCCTGGACGACATCGCCATCACCGCCAACGGCGCCACCGTCTTCACCGACGGCGCCGAGAACGGCGACAACGGCTGGGCCCCCAAGGGCTTCTCGCGGATCACGGGCTCGTTCTCGAACGACTACGCCCAGTACTACATCGCCGAGAACCGCCAGTACATCTCGTACGACCGGACCCTCAAGACCGGCCCGTACAACTTCGGCTTCGCCAGCAAGCCGGGCTGGGTTGAGCACTACCCCTACCAGGCCGGTCTGCTGATCTGGCTGTGGGACACCTCCCAGAGCGACAACAACGTCACCAACCACCCGGGTTCGGGTCTGGTCCTCCCGATCGACTCGCACCCGGCACCGCTGAAGTGGGCCGACGGCAGCCTCCTGCGTCCGCGCATCCAGGGCTACGACTCCACCTTCGGCTCGCGCAAGACCGACGGTCTGACCCTGCACAAGGCCGACGTCGAGACGGTCATCCCGAAGGCCAAGGGCGTCGACGAGTTCAGCGACCTCAAGTCGTACTGGTCGAAGGACAACCCGTACAGCAGCGTCATCGTCCCGAAGACCGGCACCAGCATCGAGGTCGAGAACGAGTCCTCGAACTACCTCGAGACCTGGATCCGCGTTCGCCCGGTCGACAACTGATCGAACTGAGCAGTGACGATCAGCCTGTGACCAGGCAGCACTGATACACCCCGTCCGGCCCGTCCCCGCACTGCGCGGGGGCGGGCCGGATGCTTTTCCGGGGCCTGTGCCCGGGCCGGTCGGGCCCGGGCACGCCGGCCGGGGCCGGTCGGGAGAGAGCCGTCAGGACAGCAGGGCGAGGAAGGCGTCGACCGCCTCGGCGATGTCCTTGGCCGTCCAGTCCAGGGCCTCGGCGGCGACCGTGACCTCGGTCATCGACAGGCCGGGGAGGCGCGGCTCGCGCCAGCCGCCGAACAGCGCCGTCCCGGACCGCTCGGCGAGCAGGAGGCCGGCCTCCTCCAGGCGGGCGGCCGGGTAGGGCAGCCAGAGCTGGAACTGGTGGGTGTGCGGCGGGTCGGGGTGCACCCGGGCGGCGGGGACGGCCGCGAAGGCCTCGGTGAGAGCCGCCGCCACGGTGGCGGCGTGCGCCACGTAGGCCTCCAGCCGGGGCAGCTCACGGTCCAGCCCGGCCAGGGCCGCGAGGGCGGCCGGCCACTGCTGGAAGAGCTGGCCGCCGTAGCGGTGGCGCCACGCCTTGGCCGTGCGGACGAACGACGCGGGGCCGGCGAGCGCGGCGCCGCTGATCCCGCCGAGGGTCTTGTAGAAGGAGACGTAGACCGAGTCGGCGAGCTCCGCGATCTCCGGCAGCGGACGGCCGAGGTGGACGGTCGACTCCCAGATCCGGGCGCCGTCCAGATGCAGGGCGGCGCCGTGCTCGTCCCGGACCACGGCGGCGACGGCCGCCAGCTCCGCCCAGGGCGGCAGGACGAAGCCGGCCTCGCGCAGCGGCAGCTCCAGGAGCATGGCCGCGTACGGCTCGTCGAAGGCGCGGAGCTCGGCCACGGTCGGGATGCGCGGCGCGGTGGTCGGCCAGACGCTGCGCAGTCCACCGAGGACGGTGAGGGCCTGCCGCTCGAACAGCTCGGTGTGGCCGAGCGGGTGGGTCGCGACGGTGCGCAGGCCGGCCGCCTCGGCGTGGATCCGCAGCGCGACCTGCTGGGCCATCGTGCCGGTGGGGAAGAAGGCCGCGTCCTCGGTGCCGAGCAGCCCGGCGACCCGGTGTTCCAGGGTGCGGACCACGCCGTCGCCGTACATGTCCGGCCGGCCGTCCAGGTCGTACCCGTTCGCGCCCTCCTCCGTGAGCGCGGCGAGCCGTTCGCGCAGGCTCTGCGGCCGGGTGCCCGAGAGCAGCCGCTCGCAGCCGCGCAGGGCGGCGAAGCGGCGGTCCTGGCTGCTCCGGCCGCCGCTGTCCGCGGCGCCTTCGGTGTCTTCGCTCCTGATGGCATACATGCCTCGATGGTCCCGCAGCACGGCCGTCCGGTCAGCGGTGCGGACACCGTGAATACCCGGGACGGGCGGTGGTGGAGCGGGAGTGGGCCGGGAGTGGAGCGGAGCTGCGGCAGGGGTGCGGCGGGCGTTTGGTGGGCGTCCGGCGGGCGCGCAGCGGGGTGGTGGCAGGAGCCCCGGCCGGGCGGCCGCGGGAGCACGCCCGGGCGGCGGCCAAACCCGGGCGGCGGGTGGTTCTGGTCACAGGGGCCACCACCGGTACGACCGGCGGTAGTAGACCGCCCGGGGGACCTCCGACGGCTCCGATCCCATGAGCGGACGATCGGATCTCATGATCGTTACTCCGTCAGCTTGAATCTCCGGCGCAACGCTGACTACACGCCGTAGTACGTCACACCGTTTGGGACTCCGCTCGGTGACGGTTACACCTGAGTGGTCCCCGCTCAGCACGCCCAGACGGGCTCTGTGCTGCCCCCGTACGTCCGTGAGGTTGAGCTTCCCGATGTCCTCCGTCCCGCCCATGGGGCCGGCCCTCCGCCGCCTCGCCGCCCGCGCGGCGACCCACGCGGCGGACTGGCAGCCCCGACTCGGCCACGCCATCCGCACCCACGCCACACCGCTGCGCACGCTCACCGCACCGCGGCACACCCTGCCCGGCACCCGGCTCCGGGCCGACCGCCACCGCGCCGCCACCGCGGCCGGCGCGGCCGCGGTCATACTGTCCGGCGCCCTGCTGGTCGCCGCCCCGGGCAGCGCCTCGGCGCAGACCGTCGCCCCCACGACCCCCGGCAGCTCGGCGTTCACCTCGCCGCAGAGCGCGGCGCCGGCGACCGGCCTGGTCCAGGTGGCCGGCCCGAGCACGTACCAGCTGCCGCACGAGCACGACTCGGCGCAGGAGTACGTGGCGGTCGCGGCGAACCTGCAGGCCCCCGAGCCGGCTCCGGCACCCGCGCCCTCCTCGGACCAGGCTCCGGCGGCCCCCGAGCCGGCTCCTGAGCCCGCTCCCGCGCCCGCACCGGCCCCCGCACCGGCTCCTGCTCCTGCTCCCGCTCCGGAGTGGTCCGCGCCGGTGCCGGGCGCGCCGACCAGCAACCCGTACGGCGTGGCCAACCCCGAGTACGCGGCCGGGTACCACACCGGGGTGGACTTCGCGGTCGCCCCGGGCACCCCGCTCCTCGCGGTCGGGAACGCCACCGTGGTGTCGGCCGGCTGGGACGGCGCCTACGGCAAGGAGGTCGTCCTGCGACTGGCGGACGGGCGCTACGCGCAGTACGCGCACATGTCGGCGCTCGCGGTCTCCGCGGGCGAGCGGGTGTCGGCCGGCGAGCAGATCGGCCGCTCCGGGAACACCGGCAACTCGACCGGCCCCCACCTGCACTTCGAGATCCGTTCCAGCAACCACTACGGCGCCGTGATCAACCCGATCGCGTACCTCTCCGGGCACGGCGTCACCGGGTTCTGACCCCCCGGCGGTGACGGAGGCGGACGGCCCGGCCGTCCGCCTCCACGCGTTCGGCGGTCAGACCTGGGCCGGCGGGTGGAGGATCAGGCCGCCGATCTCCAGCGCCACCCGCTGGGCGGCCGACATCGCCTCCTCCAGGGTGGCCACCCGCGCCTCGACCGCGCAGTGCTCCCCGGAGTCCTCGTGGTCCGAGGTGTCCTGCTTGAGCATGAACAGCGCCGAGTTGATGGTGAACAGCGACATCGCCGCCCGCAGCCGGTCCTCGAAGCCCGCGTTGGGACCGTGCACCAGCCGGATCATCGCGATCATGCGCTCCTTGAACTCCAGCCCGGCCGGAGACTCGCGCAGCGCGGGCTGGTTCTCGTGGAAGAACCGCAGCAGCGGCGCCCGCTCGGACATGCCGGCCGCGAACCGCCGGATCAGCTCGTCCCGCAGCTCCGGACTCCACTCCTGCTCACTGCCCCAGGCGATGGTGTCGTCGATCGGCGCGGCCATGCTCTGCACGATGCCGTGGACGATGTCGTCCTTGGTCTTGAAGTGGTAGTAGAGCGCCGCCTTGGTCACACCGAGCCGGTCGGCGATCTCCCGCAGCGAGGTCTGCTCGTACCCCTGCTCGGCGAAGAGCTCCAGTGCGACCGCGACGATGCGGGCCCGGGTGTCGCTGCGGGGGCTGTGCGTCGTACCCATGGCCTGCCTCATGACTGCTCGGTGACTGCTGCTGCGCTCGGTGGGCGCCGTCGGACGCTCCCCGTGGGCTCATTCTCCCCGCCCAGGGAGTCGGCGGGAAAACTGGCTTGACGCCCGACTAGTGGACAACTTACCGTGCCCACGGTCCAAGAAACTAGCCGGGCGACAAGTAAGTAAGCCACCGAAGGCCTGACGGTCGTCCCACATCCAGTCCGGGAGACACCACCCCATGTCACAACCGCAGGCCGACACCCCGGCGCCGGAACAGAAGACGGCCGAGGAGGAGGCGCCCCGGTCGCCGCGCGAGATCCGCCTGGTGATGACCGGTCTGGTCGTCACCATGCTGCTGGCCATGCTCGACAACCTGATCATCGGCACCGCGATGCCGACGATCGTCGGCGACCTCGGCGGCGCCGAGCACCTGTCCTGGGTCGTCACCGCGTACACCCTGGCCACCGCCGCCTCCACCCCGATCTGGGGCAAGCTCGGCGACCTCTACGGCCGCAAGGGCACCTTCCTCACCGCCATCGTGATCTTCCTGGCGGGCTCGGCGCTCTCCGGTCTCTCGCAGAACATGAACGAGCTGATCGGCTTCCGCGCCCTCCAGGGCCTGGGCGCCGGCGGTCTGATGGTCGGCGTGATGTCGATCATGGGCGCGCTCATCCCGCCGCGCGACCGCGGCAAGTACCAGGGCATGTTCGCCGCGGTGATGGCGCTCGCGACCATCGGCGGCCCGCTGATCGGCGGCTTCATCACCGATCACCTCAACTGGCACTGGACCTTCTACATCAACCTGCCGCTCGGCGTGGTCGCCCTCGCCGTCGTCATGGTCACCCTGAAGCTGCCGAAGGTCCGCTCCACGGCCCGGATCGACTACCTCGGCGCCCTGCTGCTCACCACCGGCATCACCGCGCTGACCCTGATCACCACCTGGGGCGGCCAGGAGTACGCCTGGGGCTCCAAGCAGATCCTCGGTCTGGCCGCGCTGGCCGCCGCCTCGCTGATCGCGTTCTGTTACGTCGAGCAGCGGGTCGAGGAGCCGATGCTCCCGCTCGACCTGTTCAAGAACCTGAACTTCACCCTGGTCTCGGTGATCGGCTTCGTCGTCGGCTTCGTGATGTTCGGCTCGACCGTCTTCCTGCCGCTCTACCAGCAGACCGTCCAGGGCGCCTCGGCCACCAACTCCGGCCTGCTGCTGATGCCGATGATGTTCGGCATGCTGGTCGTCTCGCTGGCCGTCGGCCAGGCGGTGACCAAGACCGGCAAGTACCGGATCTTCCCGATCATCGGCACGGTCGTGATGGCCGGCGGCTCGCTGCTGCTGTCCACGCTGTCCACCGACACCAGCACCCTCACCTCGGCCTGCTTCATGGTGGTGCTCGGCGCCGGCATGGGCTTCCTGATGCAGATCACCATGCTGGTCGCGCAGAACAGCGTCGAGCTCAAGGACATGGGCGTGGCCAGCTCCACCGCCACCCTGTTCCGCACCATCGGCGGTTCCTTCGGTGTGGCCCTGTTCGGCGCGCTGTTCAACAGCCGCGTCACCGAGACCATGAAGGACCGGCTCGGCGGGGCCGCCACCGGCGGCGTGCAGGGTGACCCGGGCCAGATGAGCCCGGCCGCGCTCAAGGCGCTGCCCGCACCGGTCCAGGACGCGTACCACCACGCCGTGGCCAACGGGATGCACACCGTCTTCCTCTGGGGCGCGGCGGTCGCCGTGATCGCGATCGCCGCGGCGGTCTTCATGCGCGAGGTGCCGCTGCGCGGCTCCGGCACCCCGGCGGCGGACGAGAAGGGCGAGGGCGGCAAGGCCACCGAGCCCAACGTCGAGGCCGTCGCGATCTGACGCCGGGACTCCCCTTGAATCCCCTCTCCCCGCCCGGGGAGGGGGGATTCCGCCGTTACTGCGGCAGTCGGTAGACCCCTTGCTCGACCGGCTCGACCAGGCCGTCGGCGACCAGGCCGTCCAGCGCCCGGGCCCGCTGTACCGCGTCCGGCCAGACGGCGTCCAGCCGGGCCTGCTCCACCGTGCCGTACGCGTCGCGCAGCACCGCCAGCAACTTGCCGCGCACCTGGCGGTCCGTCCCCTCGTAGGACTGGCCGCGCCGGGCCGGGCCCTCGTAGGGCGGGCAGCCGGCCCGCTGCCAGGCGCAGTGGCTGAACAGCGGGCAGCCGCCGCACTCCGGGCTGCGCGCGGTGCAGACCAGCGCGCCCAGTTCCATCACGCCGACCGCCCAGGTCGCCGCGGTCTCGGCCGGCTCCGGCAGCAGCGCCGTCGCCGTCCGGCGCTCGGCCGCCGTGGTGGCCTGCGCCGGGTACTCCACGCCCGTCACCGCGCGGGCGAACACCCGGCGCACATTGGTGTCCAGCACCACGTGCCGCTGGCGGAAGGCGAACGAGGCCACCGCCGCGGCCGTGTACTCCCCCACCCCGGGCAGCCCGAGCAGCGTCGCGTGGTCGTCCGGCACCTGGCCGCCGTGTTCCTCGGTGATCGCCACCGCGGCCGCGTGCAACCGCAGGGCCCGTCGGGGGTAGCCCAGCCGGCCCCACATCCGAACGGCCTCGCCGGGGGCGTCGGCCGCCAGGTCGGCGGGGGTCGGCCAGCGCTCCAGCCACGCCGCGTAGGCGGGCAGCACCCGCTTCACCGGGGTCTGCTGGAGCATGAACTCGCTCACCATCACCGCCCAGGGCGAGGCCTCCGGCGTCCGCCAGGGCAGATCGCGCGCGTTGGCCTCGTACCAGCCGAGGACGGTCGAGTGCAGTACCGGCAGCGGAAGGGCGACGGGACCGGGGGCGGGGGTGACGGTGATGGCAGCCATGGCCCTTCGATCCTCCCACGCCCGCGGCGCCGGACCGAAGCGGATCAGTGGATTCCGAATTCCCTCGAAAGAGGTCCACCCGGCCTCCCCCGAACGGCGCAAATGGCGGATCATGTGAAGGAAGGGGCGACAGTGCGGTGTTGGTGAGTCAAAGGGCACACACAGTCTCGTAGAGTTTGGGCGTGCCCTCTCTGCGTCAACCCGTGGGACCGCTGCCGGCTTCGATCTACTGGCGTCGGCGCGTCGTCATGCTCGCCGCCGTCGTCGCGGTCATCGCCCTGATTCTCTGGCTGATGTCCGATCAGGGCGACGGCGGTGGACAGGGCAAGGCCGCGCAAGCCGTGCCGTCCCAGTCCCAGACCCCCGCCCAGGCGATCACGCCGGGCGCCTCCCCGAGCGGTCCCGCCAACACCCTGCGCCCCGGTGGGGGCGGCAGTGGCGGGGGCGGCAGCGGCGGTCCCGGTGGTGGCACCGGCGGCGGCGCGGTGTCCGGCTCCGGGGGCGGCGATGTCAGCCTCAGCACGGGCGGGACGGGCGGCGGCGCCGCGCCCAACCCGGCTCCGGCCACCGGCGGCGCGGCCGCGGGCGGAACGGCGGCCGGCGGGGCTGCCGGGGGCGGAGCGGCCGGGGGTACCGGCGGCGGAACGGCCGGCGGTACCGGCGCACCCGCGGTGAACACCGCCGAGGTCATGGCGCTGCCGGTCTGCGCCTCCTCCGCGGTGACGCTGGAGCTGTCCAGCGCCCAGAACTCCTACCAGCCCAAGGACAAGCCCCGCCTGGCGCTGACCGTCCACAACGCCTCCGGCGCCAACTGCCGGGTGGACCTGGGCCGGACGGCCTCCGCGATCACGGTGACGGCCAGCAGCGGCGAGCGGATCTGGTCCTCCGGCGACTGCCCCTCGGACCGGGGCGGCAGCTGGGTGCAGATCCCGGCGAACAACGGCCTGACCGAGACCTTCACCTGGGACCGCAGCCGCAGCAAGCCCCAGTGCGCCACCGCCGACCCGGCGGCCGCGCCGGCCGGCAACTACCTGGTGGTCGCCGACCTCACCGGCCTGTCCGGCGGTCAGGTGTCGGCGCGCTCCTCGATCCGCCTGGAGAGCTGACCCGCGCTCAGCCCCCCTTCAGCACGCGAGCCCCGGCCCGAAGGCCGGGGCTTCGCCGTGTCCGGGCTGCCCGCCGGGTCTGCCCCGGCGCACCGCCCTGGTGGGCCGAGGTCAGACGTAGCGCTCCAGGATGGACGATTCGGCAAGTCGCGACAGGCCCTCGCGCACCGAGCGGGCGCGGGTCTCGCCGACGCCCTCGACCGTCTGCAGATCGTCGATGCTGGCCGCGAGCAGCTTCTGCAGACCGCCGAAGTGCTCGACCAGCCGCTCTATCACCGTGTTCGGCAGCCGCGGGATCTTGGCCAGCAGCCGGTAGCCGCGCGGCGACACCGCCGAGTCCAGGGACTCCGGCGAGCCCGAGTAGCCGAGCGCCTTGGCGACGGTCTGCAGGTCGAGCAGCTCGGCGTGGGTCAGCGCCTCCAGGTCGGCCAGCACCTCGGTGACCGTCCGGCCCTTCTTGGCGGCCCGCTCCGGGAAGTAGTCCCGGGCGACCAGCTCGCGCTCCGGCTCCACGCCCGCGATCAGCTCGTCCAGCTGGAGCGAGAGCAGACGGCCGTCCGTTCCGAGCTCCAGCACGTAGCCGGCGATCTCGGTGGCGATCAGCCGGACCATCTCCAGCCGCTGGGCGACGGCGGTGACATCCCGGACCGTCACCAGGTCCTCGATCTCCAGGGCGGAGAGCGTGCCGGCCACCTCGTCCAACCGGAGCTTGTACCGCTCCAGGGTGGCCAGCGCCTGGTTGGCCCGGGAGAGCACGGTGGTGGAGTCCTCCAGCACCCGGCGGGTGCCGTTGACGTACATCGCGATCAGCCGCATCGAGTGCGAGACCGCGACCACCGGGAACCCGGTCTGCCGGTTGACCCGCTCCGCGGTGCGGTGGCGGGTACCCGTCTCGTCGGTGGGGATGGTGGAGTCCGGCATCAGGTGCACCCCGGCCCGGACGATCTTGGTGATGTCCTTGTCCAGCACCACGGCGCCGTCGAGCTTGCACAGCTCGCGCAGCCGGGTGGCGGTGAACTCGACGTCCAGGACGAACCCGCCGGTACAGATCGACTCGACCGTCTTGTCGAATCCGAGCACGATCAACCCGCCGGTGTTCGCCCGCAGCACCCGCTCCAGGCCGTCACGCAGCCCCGTGCCGGGCGCGATGGCGCTGAGGGAGGCCCGTAGCAGGGCCTCCTCACGGGAGGACTTGTCCGCCCGGTCGCTGGCTGCCACGTGACTCCTCCGGTCGACCCCGTACCGCGCGCCTCGCGCCGTGCGCCGGCCTACGGTCTGTTGCTCTGTCGCTTATTACTGCCTTATCGGCAATTAGACAGGGGAAAGTCTAACTGCGTGCGGCAATAACAGAGCCTGGGTCAGCGCGGTTCGTCTCAGTCCAGGGGTTCCCACCCCTCCATGAGCTCCTCCGGGTAGGCGGTGACGGGGGCTTCGCGCCGGGCCCCGCGGGGAGCCGGCGGGGTCTCGCGCGGTGCCGCGGACCCCTCGCGCGGCGCCGACGACGCCTCACCCCGCGGCTTGGCGGCGGCCCGGCGGCGGCCGGGAATGGCCCGCAGCGCCTCGCCGATGTCGGCCACCTCGACCACCTTCATCCCCGCCGGCACCTTGCCCGGATCCGGCGGGACCAGCGCGTGGGTGAAGCCCAGCCGGTGCGCCTCGGCCAGGCGCCGCTGCACACCCGTCACCCGCCGCACCTCGCCCGCGAGACCGACCTCGCCGATCGCCACCAGGTTGCTCGGGAGCGGGGTGTCGGAGGAGGAGCTGGCCACCGCGAGGGCGATCGCGAGGTCGGCGGAGGGCTCGCTCAGCTTCACCCCGCCGACCGTCGCGGTGTAGATGTCCTGCTTGCCGAGCTTGACCCCGCCGTGCCGCTCGACCACGGCCAGGATCATCGCGATCCGGGGCGACTCCAGGCCGGAGGTCGTCCGGCGCGGGGACGGGATCTGCGAATCCACCATCAGCGCCTGCACCTCCGCCACCAGCGGGCGGCGGCCCTCCAGGGTGACGGTCAGGCAGGTGCCGGGAACGGGCTTGTCGCGCCTGGTCAGGAAGAGCCCGGACGGATCGGCCAGGCCCACGATGCCCTCGTCGTGCAGCTCGAAGCAGCCGACCTCGTCGGTGGCGCCGTACCGGTTCTTGATCCCGCGGATGATGCGCAGCCGGGCGTGGCGGTCCCCCTCGAAGCTCAGCACGACGTCCACCAGGTGCTCCAGCAGGCGGGGGCCGGCGATCTGGCCGTCCTTGGTGACGTGGCCGACCAGCAGGGTGGCCATGCCGCGGTCCTTGGAGGCCCGGATCAGCGCGCCGGCCACCTCGCGGACCTGGGCCGGCCCGCCGGGTGCGCCGTCCAGCTCGGCGGAGGCGATGGTCTGCACCGAGTCCAGGATCAGCAGGCCCGGGTTCACCGCGTCGATGTGCCCGAGGACGGCGCCGAGGTCGGACTCGGCGGCCAGGTAGAGGTGGTCGGAGAGCGCGTTGATCCGGTCCGCCCGCAGCCGGACCTGGCCGGCCGACTCCTCGCCGGTGACGTAGAGCGTGCGGTGCTGGGCGCTGGCCGCCTTGGCCGCGACGTCCAGCAGCAGGGTGGACTTGCCGACGCCGGGCTCGCCGGCCAGCAGCACCACGGCGCCGGGGACGATGCCGCCGCCGAGCACCCGGTCCAGCTCGGGCACGCCGGTCGAGCGGGCGGTGGCCACCTGCCCGTCGACCTGGGCGATCGGCCGGGCGGGCGCGCTGACCGGTCCGGCGGCCGTCGTCCTGATCGGCACCGCGCCGTACTCCTCGACCGTGCCCCAGGCGTTGCACTCCGGGCACCGGCCGACCCACTTGGGCAGCTGGTTGCCGCACTCGGTGCAGCGGTACGCCGGGCGCGGCTTGGCGGTGGTCTTGGTGCGGGCAGCCATGCGGCCACCGTAGCGGCTGGGTCCGACAACGGGCCGCGGGCGGGGGCGCGGACCGGGGGCTCGGACCGGGGCGCGGGGGCGCGGGCCGGTGCTCGCAGGGCGCGTACCGGGTCCACGAATGGGCGATGTTGTTACCCGAAAGAAGTACAACAGGAGGGAAACGCCCGGGCGCGGGCCCGTGCCTCTCTACCGTCGGTCGGGTGACGACGAGTACTGACAGGTCCACCGGCGCCGTGCTCGCGGCCTACGACCGGCAGGTGGACGCCCTGTTCACCTACTGCCTCTCGGTGCTGTGCGAGCACGACGCGGCCGCCGCCGCGCTCCGGGAGGTGCGCGAGCTGGCGCTGCGGCACGGCGCGCGGCTGGCCGAGCCCGGGCTGGTGCGGCCCTGGCTGTACTCGCTGGCGCGGTACTGCTGTCTGCGCCGGCTGGAGGCCGGTCCCGGGCCGGTGGCCGGGCCCGGTCCCTCGGCCGCCGAGGCGGCCCGGCGGCGGCGCGAGCTGGCCTCGCTCGCCTGGCCCGAGGCCGCGGGCACCGGTCCCGAACAGCGGGAGGCGCTGGAGCTGTCGGTCCGCCACCGGCTGAGCCCGATCGAGGTGGCGGCCGTCCTCGGCGTCCCGTTCGACACCGCCCGCGCGCTGCTGGCCTCGGCGGAGGCGGAGGTCGGCCGGACCAGGGCGGCGCTGCTGGTGCTCGGCGTCGGCAGCTGCCCCGAGCTGGACCGGCTCGGCGGGGCCGGGGCGGAGAGCTGGCGGGACTGGGTGCTCGGGCCGGCGCTGCGCCGGGAGCTGGTGCAGCACGTGGTGGACTGCCCGACCTGCCGGGGGACGGCGGAGCGGGTGGCCGGGGAGGTGGCCCAGGGGGTCTCCGGGATGTCCGGGCTGCCGGTGCTGTCGGCTCCGGCGGCCGCGCCGGAGCGGGCGGGCGGGGTGGTGTTCCTGCCGGGGGCGGGTACGGCGGGTGTGCCCGGGCGGCGGGCGGCCGGGCCGGTGCCGGTGACCGAGCCGGGCCTGCGGTTCGACCAGGGCGGGTTCCCGCGGCACCGGCTGCCGGACGCGGGCCGGAGCCTGGCGGTGCGCCGCCGGGTGGTGACCACCGGGGTGCTGGCGGCCGTGCTGGCCGCGCCCGTGGTGGCGCTCTGGGCCGGTCACCGGGGCGGGGCCGGTGCCTCGGCGGCCGCCTCGGTCTCCTCGGTCCGGGTCGAGGACGACGGGCGCGCCGCCGGTCACCGGCCGCCGGGCCCGGCGGCCGGGTCCGCGCTGGTCCAGCAAGGTCCGGCCGAGCAGGCCCGCGGAGGCTCCCCGGCCGTGGCCGGTCTGGAGCTGGCGGGGGCCGGCCCGGCACCTGCAGAAACGTTGCTTCCTGGATTCCTGGGCCCCGCCGTCCCGGTACCGGGCCACGGTGCGACCCCGCTCGGCAGTCCCACCCTGATCGCCACCCCGGCCCCGCCCGCCGCTCCGGGCCCCGCCCAGCAGCCCGCCCCCGTCGGGCTGCTCACCGTCGAGGCGGGCGGGTACGGCAACCGGACGGTGCTCACCCTGACCAACTCCGGCGGCACCGAGATCCGCTGGCACGCCGTCGTGGACGCGGCCTGGCTCCGGCTCAGCCGGGACTCCGGGACGCTCGCGCCGGGCCAGCGGATCACGGTGATCGTCTCGGTGGACGAGGACCTCGCCCCGGGCGCGCACTGGACGGCCCGGATCGCGCTGCCCCCCTCGCAGGCGGTGGTCACCCTGGAGGGCGGCCCGCACAACCGGGGCGGCAGCACCCCCGTCCCGGGCGAGCCGACATCGACGGCGGCGCCGACGGACACCCCGACCGACACCCGGACCGACACCCCGGCGGCCACGCCGTCCCCGACCGCGAGCGCGACGGGGCACCCCTCCCCCGGGACGCCGTCGGGGACCGCCACCCCGAACGGGCCGTCGCCGTCCTCCTCACCCGGGGGGCCGTCCACCTCCGGGCCCTCCACCTCCGGGCCCTCCGCACCGCCGTCCACACCGCCGTCCTCGCCCGCACCGACGGCCTCCGGCACCGCCACCCCGGGTCTGTCCTCCCCCGGGACGGCCTCCCCGGCACCGACGGCCGCCGCCACCCCGCACTGAGCCGGCCGCGGCAAGGGCCTCAGGAGGTCAGGCCGGCGATCGCGTCACCGATGTACTTCGCCCCGAGGACGACCAGGACCACCATCATGATCGCCGCGTTGTGGGTGGCCATCCACGCCTTCCACTCCCCCAGCACCCGCACCGACCGGTCCCCGCCGAACAGGTAGACCGACAGCGGCAGCAGGGTGCAGAGCGAGCCGATCAGCACCATCAGCGCGGCGGCCACCGCCTTGCCGCCGCCGGACGCGTCGCTGGTGGCGATCGAGACGGCGCCGCCGACCGCGAGCACCAGGTTCTTCGGGTTGGCCGCCACCAGGGCGGCGGCGAGTCCGGCCGCCTTGCCCGGGGTGAAGCGGTCGACGGCCTGCATCCACTTCGGCGGCGCCTGCACCCGGCCCGCGCGCGGGCGGCCCCGCCACTGCTTGAGGCCGAGCAGCACGAACAGCGTGCCGAAGGCCAGCTTCAGCCACCAGGCCCAGGTCGGCTCGGCGGTCCCGGTGTCCAGGCCCGAGCCGACCAGCACCACCACCGTGACCAGTGCCGTCAGCGCCACCACCCAGCCGGCCGTGAACGCCAGGCCGTTGGACCTCCCCTTCGGGGTGGCCAGCATCAGGATCACCGCGATCAGCGGCATCGGGCTGATCGCGATGCCCACGGCCGAGGCCAGCATCTGGCCGACGGCGTCACCCATGCCTGCGTCCCTTCGTCGCTGCGGGCCCTCGCGAGTCGGCTGCGCGGACCGGGGGCCGGCGGTCCGGCCTCACCGGTCCGGCCTCACCGTTTCGGCGGGGACCGGTCCAGCCCTGCGGATCCGCGGGCTCGGCCCAGCCGGTTCAGGTCCCCCGGCGCTGGTCCGCCGGTTCAGGTCCGCCGGATCGGTGGCACCCGGTACGTGCCGTCCAGCGCGGCCGGCTTCGGCTGGTAGATCCGGATGATCGGCCGGAACCCGCCCTCCGGGGTCGGCAGCCAGTTCGCCGCCGCGGCCTGGTCCGCGGGCCGCTCGTGCTGGAGCAGCAGCGTCAGCGAGCCGTCCTCGCCGTACACCAGGCCGGGCGTGCGGTCGCCGATCGAGTAGCGCCCGATCGGGTTCGCCACCAGGTAGTAGTCCGGCAGGGCGTACATGGTGACGGACCAGAAGGCGTCGGCCGGCGGAGGCTCGTCGAAGCGCAGGGTGTACGCGTGGGCGCCGCTCAGCGGGCGGCCGTCGGCGTCGTCGTACGTCATCGCGTACACCGCCTCGTAGGCGTGGTTGCCCCAGAGCCCGGCGCGGGCGGCGGCGGCCCGGCTCAGATAGGCGGCGCGGCGGTCGGGGATGCGCCACTCGGGGTCGTCGAGGGTGCCCGGGCCAAGGAAGTCGACGTTGTAGTCGAACAGGTGCAGCGCCGAGCGCCACTCGCCGGCCGGGTGGTCCTCCGGCGGCCGGGTGGCATCCTCGACCCGTTCGCGGCCCGCCGCCAGGCCCTTGAGCAGGGCGAGCGTCCACTCCGGGGCGGCGGCGCGGTACGGCGAGGGGCCGGCGTCGAGCAGGCCGAGCGGGGCGAACCGCTGCTGGTACTCGATGTCGGGCCCGGCGGGTGGGAAGGCCGCCATCCAGACCCGCAGCCGTTCGAAGAAGGCCAGCCGCTCGGGCACCTCGGCGTCCGGCTCGGGCAGCCCGGCGGCCAGTCCGCCCGGCTCCAGCGGGCTGAGCACCAGCCCGGCCTGGAGCGCCCGGACCCGCGGCAGGTCGTCGGGGCCGGTGCAGGCGAAGCGGCCGACGATCGTCGCGACCGCGGTCGGGGAGACGATGACGTTCTCCCCGCTCCCGCTCGGGGTGCCGTGCCAGCCGGGCGGGACGATCAGCCAGGTCCGCTCGCCGGTACCGGTGGCCCGGCGGCCGAGGTAGGCGAAGTTGTCGGTCCAGGCGCCGACGAACTGCAGCACGTAGTAGGCCCCGGCGGTGTCCGGGACGTGCAGCACCTGCGGGCCCTCGGAGAGGTCGAGCTGGGCGATCGAGTACACGGTGTCGTTGTTGACGGAGACGAAGGTGTCGTCCGGCTGCGCCAGGCGGGTCGCGTGGCTGAACCCGTTGAACGGAGCCGCGGGCAGGACGCCCAGACCGCCCTGGGTGAAGCGCTCGACCATGGTGAGGGAGGACACCAGCGGGTAGCCGTACACGTAGGCGTCGGCGGCCAGGGCCTCCAGCTCGGGCTGGGTCATTCGGGAGTCCTTGTCAGGTCCGGTGGGGTGGCTCACGCGAGGTCGCCGCCGGGGGTGCGCACGGTCAGCGGCGGGAGCACCCAGCGGCCGTCGAGGGCCGACTCGTCCGGGCCGTAGAGCCGGACGACCACCGTGAACGGGCCGTCGGGGGCGGGCAGCCAGTTGGCCGAGTGCTGGGCGTCGGCGGGGCGCTTGTGCCGGATGTGGAGGGTGAGGCCGCCGTCCGGGTCGTGAACCAGCCCGGGTGTGCGGTCGCCGATCGAGTAGCGGTCCAGGGTGTTGTCGACCAGCAGGCGGTCCGGGAGGGAGTACATGGTCGCGGACCAGAAGAACCGGACGGGCGGTGTCCCGCCGGGCCCGAACCGCAGCACGAAGTCGTGGTCGCTCCCGTTCGGCGGACGGTTCCCGTCGCTGTCGGCCTCCCAGCCGCCGTACCAGGCCTCCTCGGTCGGCAGCCCGTACAGGCCCTTCAGCGCGGCGACGGCCCGGGTCAGGTACCTCGTGCCGAGCTGCTCGCGGGTGCCGAAGGCGCCGGCCGAGGAGGTGAGCTCCCCGGCGGCCCGGTCGAGCTCCGCGCGGGCGTCGGTGATGCCGCGCTCGATCTCGGCCCGGACCTCGATCGGCAGGGCGGCGGGCTCGAACTCGCCCCGGCCGTCGATGCCCAGATCGGTCAGCCGGCCGCGCAGGTCGGCGTCGGCCGGCAGGACGGGGAAGAAGCCCAGCAGGAAGTCGAGGAAGCTGAAGAACTCGATGCCGCCCAGCACCTCCTCCCGCCAGACCGGCCAGACCGGGGTGGGTGCGGGCGGCGGGGCCGGGGTGCCCGCGTACGCGTGCAGCGGGCGCAGCCGGTACTGCTGCTGGATCTCCTTCAGCTCCTCGACCGCCTCGGGTGAGGTCCCGCCGAGGTAGGTCCGCCCGACGATGCCGATCAGCTCGGTGGCGGTGCGGATCACGCCCCTGACGCCGTCCGGTGCCGTGCCCTGCCAGCCGGGGCCGGCCACCAGGTAGTCACCGGCCTCCTGACCGGTGGTGCGGGCGCCGATGAACCCGGCGTAGACGGTGTCGAGTTCGTGCAGCGGGATCACGTAGTAGCGGTCCTCGGCGGGCACCGAGACCACCCACGGCTCGGCACGCAGATCGAGCCAGGCCCAGGAGTACGGCGTGTCGTTGTTGGGCGTGACGACATCGGTGTTGGCCGGGGTGGAGGGCTGCGGATAGTGCCGGAAGACCCCGAAGCCGCCGACGTGGCGCGGGTCCGCGTCGTCGACCGCCTGCGGGTAGAGCGTCCGGTAGTTCTGCAGGAGGGGGAACCCCCAGATCCACGCCTCTGCGGCGGTTGCGCGGACGGTGGCCGGATCCACGAGTGCCGGGTTGCCCATGCTGTCGATCTCCCCTGCGGCGGAGCATGCCTGATTCTGGACATCTAGGTACAAACGGATCCTAGGTGTCGCCCAGTCGGTCAGCACCTCGACGGCGGGGCGCGGGTGGCGGGTGGCGGGTGCTCGCGTTCGGTGGCGTCGGGCGCGGCCGGGCCGCAGCGTCCGTCCGGCAGGTTCGCCCTGCGGATTCGCCTGCGGGTCCGACCCGTTCGTCTGCCCAGCGCGAAACGAGGGTCCGCGAACGACCCGACTGGGGGAGGCTTCCGACATGAAGATCCTCCTGCTCGGCGGTTCGTCCTTTCTGGGACGGGCCTTCGCATCCGAAGCCCTCACCCGGGGCCACCAGGTCACCACCTTCAACCGCGGCCTCTCCGGCACCGACCTGCCCGGGGTGCAGGCCGTCCTGGGCGAACGCGACCGTGCCGAGGACCTGGCCGCACTGGTCGAGGGGCAGCACTGGGACGCCGTCGTCGACACCTCGGCGCAGCAGCCCGCCCAGGCCGCGCTCTCCGCCCGGCTGCTGCGCGACCACGCCGACCACTACACCTTCGTCTCCTCGGTGCACGCCTTCGCCGACTGGCCCGCCCAGGTGGTCGACGAGACCTCCGCGCTGCACCCCTGTCCCGCCGACACCCCGCCCGGCCAGCCGGTCGGCAATGTCCTCAAGGCGGGCTGCGAACGCGCGGTGCAGGAACACTTCGGCGCGGAGCGCACGCTGATCCTCAACAGCGGGCTGCTGATCGGCCCGTACGAGAACGGGGGCCGCCTGCCCTGGTGGCTGGAGCGGATGGCCCGCGGCGGACCGGTCCTGGCGCCGGGCGACCCGAACCGGGCGATGCAGGTCATCGACGTCCGTGACTTCGCGGTGTTCGGCCTCGACCTGCTGACGGCGGGCGACACCGGGCGCTACATCACCACCGCCCCGACCGGGCGGACCACCTTCGGGGAGTTCCTGCGGACCTGCGCCGAGGTGGTCGGCGCGGCGGCGGACGGTGCGGGTGGCCGCCTCACCGGCCCGCCCGTCGAGCTGGTCTGGGTCGAGGACGGCCCCCTGCTCGCCGAAGGTCCGGACAGCGTCCAGCCATGGACGGAGCTCCCGCTCTGGGCACCCGACGTGCCGGAGATGGCGGGAGTCTGGCTCGCCGACACCGCCCGGGCGCAGGCGGCCGGACTGTGCTGCCGGCCGTTCGCCGAGACCGCACGCGACACCTGGACCTGGCTTCAACAGCGCGGGCCGGCCCAGGACACCGACGTCGACGGCCTCAAGGGCCGCAAGGGCGCCGCGACTCAGCAAGGCATCGTCCCGGCGAAGGAGCAGCGCCTGCTCGAAGCCCTGGGGAAGCGGCTGGGGTAGCGGGTCGGGGGTAGCAGGTCGAGGGCGGGGGCGGGGCGGGCCGATGCGGTGCCCCACCCCCGGGTGGGCTCAGTGCGTCCGGCGGGTGACCAGCTCGGCCAGGGCGAGGAGTTCGTCGGCCGCGGCGGGCTCGGGCACTGCGATGGCCAGCTGTGCCAGCGCCGCGGCCATCCGCTCACACGACTCCCCCTGGGCCCAGCCCCGCCCGCCGGCGCCCTCGACGGCGGCCGCGCACTGCGCCAGCTCCTCCTGGGTCAGCTGCCGATCGAGTGCGTACAGCTCCGCCAGCCGGGCTCCCTCCGCGGTACCGGAGCTCAGCGCCGCCACCACGGGCAGGGATTTCTTGCGCGCGACCAAGTCCGCTCCGACCGGTTTGCCGGTGACGGCGGGATCGCCCCAGATCCCGATCAGGTCGTCGATCAGCTGGAAGGCCAGGCCGATCTCACGGCCGAAGCCGTCCATCGCCTGCGCGGCCTCCTCCCCCGCGCCTGCGTACTGGGCGCCGATCGCACAGGCGGCCCCGAGCAGGGCGCCCGTCTTGGCCTCCGCCATCGCCAGGCACTCGGTGAGCGAAACGTCACTGCGCTGCTCGAACGCGCAGTCGATCTGCTGGCCCTCGCACAGCTCGACCACGCAGTCGGCGAGTCGGCGCACCGCGGGCCGGGCGGCCGGGTGGGCGTCCTCGGCGAGGATGCGCAGCGCCAGCGAGTGCATGGCATCCCCCGCCAGGATGGCCTCGGTGGTACCGAACACCCGCCAGGCGGTCGGCCGGTGCCGGCGGGTCTCGTCACGGTCGATGACGTCGTCGTGGAGCAGGGTGAAGTTGTGGACCAGCTCGGCGGCGGCCGCCGCCGCGGTGGCCGAGGCCGGCGTGCCGCCGAGCGCCTGGGTCGCGGCCAGGACCAGGGCCGGCCTGATCGCCTTGCCGGACGGCGCGACGGAGAGCGTCCCGTCGGCCTCCCACCAGCCGAAGTGGTAGCCGGCGACCTTGCGCATCGAACCGGGCAGCGAGTCCACGGCGGCCCGCAGTACCGGGTCGACCAGGCTGCGCGCCCGGGCGAGCACGTCCTCCGCCTCGTGCCCCTCCCGGTGGTCCCGCTCCAGCGTGAAGATTCCCATGGTCCTCCCCCTTGTGTTCAGTGGGCGCCGCCCGGCCGGATGTGGGACTCCGGCCGGGTGGCGCGATTCCGACCGGCTCGGTCAGGAAGTGCGATGTGCGATGTCGACGTTTTCGAGGACGCCGACGGCATCGGGCACCAGAATGGCCGCGGAATAGTAGGTGCTGACGAGGTAGGAAATGATGGCCTTCTCGCTGATCCCCATGAAACGGACCGAGAGGCCCGGCTGGTATTCATCGGGAATTCCGGTCTGGTGCAGACCGATGACGCCCTGGTTGTCCTCACCGACCCGCAGCGCGAGGATCGAGCTGGTGTGCCCGCCGACGACCGGGATCTTGTTGCACGGGAAGATCGGCACCCCTCGCCAGGTCGAGACGTGCCTCCCCTGGACCTCGACGGTGCCCGGGTAGAGGCCGCGGCTGTTGCACTCCCGGCCGAAGGCGGCGATGGCCTTCGGGTGGGCGAGGAACATCTTGGTGCTGCGGCGCCGGCTGAGCAGCTCGTCCATGTCGTCCGGGGTGGGCGGACCGCCATGGGTCTGGATCCGCTGGTCGTACGCGGCGTTGCCGAGCAGCCCGAACTCCGGGTTGTTGATCAGCTCGTCCTCCTGGCGCTCGCGCAGCGCCTCGATGGTGAGCCGGAGCTGGTGCTCGGTCTGGTTCATCGGCTGGTTGTAGAGGTCGGCGACCCGGGTGTGCACCTTGAGCACCGTCTGCGCGACGCTCAGCTCGTACTCGCGCGGCTTCAGCTCGTAGTCCACGAAGGCGCCGGGCAGCTCGTACTCGCCGTGGTGGCCGGCGGACAGCCCGATCGCCGCCTCGCCGTGCTTGTTCTGCGCCTGCTGGAACCCGGCCAGGTACTCCATGATCTGCAGCTGCAGCGCGTCGGAGCGGTCCGCGAGCTCCTGGAAGGCCGACCAGCCCAGGACCATCACGGTGCCCGCGGTGGCGGCCTTCACGGTGTACGGCCAGGTGCCGTCCTCCTGCTGAAGGGCCTCGTCGCCCAGGTGGTCGCCGTCGGCGAGGGAGCCGACCACCGCCTCCTCGCCGTACTTGCCGGTGCCGATCCGGTCGAGCTTGCCGTGCGCGATGACGAGGACCTCGTCGATCGGCGCCCCCGAGCGGACCAGCACATCGCCCACGGCGAAGTCCCGCTGGACGAACCGGCCCGCGAGCTCCTCCAGGACCGCGTCGTCCTCGAAACCGCGCAGCACCGGCACCTCGCGCAGCGTGGGCGGCACGATCCGCACCTCGGGACCCGTCTTGACGCAGCTCACCCGGCCCCGGCCGACCGAGTACCGCAGGCGGCGGTTCACCCGGTACGTACCGCCGGACACCTCGACCCACGGCAGCATCCTGAGCAGCCAGCGCGGGCTGATCCCCTGCATCTGCGGCGCGGACTTGGTGGTCGTCGCGAGATTCCGCGCGCCCGCCGTGCCGAGACTCTGCTGCTCACCGGCTTGTGGCTGCCCACCCGGCGCAGGAATACCGACGTTGGTTTCGGTCGACATAGGGAGCCTTTCGCATACCCGATGAGGTGTCGCCTTGCAACAATCATGGTGGGCCCATTCAGGGGGCATCCGCAATCACTCTTTCGAGTGGTCGGAATAACCGAACAAATAGGACGAGTAGATCACCTGATCGATATGCGTTCGGTCGCTATTCGAACGGATTGCACCCGGACGCCCCGTCCCGCGGAGGGCCGGCACGGCACCGTCCCGGCGGACGGCCGACGGGCGCTCGACGGGGGCCGGCGGACGCTCGACGGGCGGTCGATCCTCGGTTCTCCGGGCGGCCCCCGGGTGGCCCCCGGACCTCCGCCCGGCCGGGCGCCACCGCGGGTCGCACAGCCGACCACCCGCCGTTCACGCCTGCGCAACGGACCGCTAAGGTGCCACCTCAAAGGGCCACGGGGCCAGTTGACGAGTGTGGCCGGACCGGATGCCCTCCCCCCTCGTTCACCCCTGCCCTGGGAGGCCGTCATGAGCGCCCCCGTACGTGTCTGGCTCAACCGCACCTATGCGGAGAACATCTTCTTCATCGAACAGCTGCACGCCGCCCCGCGCCCGGTCGAGGTCCACGCGACCCACGTCGACCTCGACTCGCCCGTCCTCGCCGCCGCCGACCACGGCGCCCTGGAACCCGGCGACCTCACGCCCGACGCCTACGTCGCCTTCGCCCTCGACTTCTGCGCCCGCCACGCCATCGACGTCTTCGTGCCGCGGCTCAACCAGCTCGCGATATCCCTGCACCACCAGGAGTTCGAGGCGATCGGCACCGCCCTCGCCTGCCCGCCCGCCACCGCGATCGCCGCCTTCGACAGCAAGGCGGACGGCTACGCCGCCATCGCCGACGCCGGACTGCCCACCCCGCCCTGGTGGCAGGTCCGGACCGCCGAGGAGCTGCTCACCGCCGTCGAGCGGATCGAGGGCGCCGGACTCACCGCCTGCCTCAAGCCCTCCTCCGGCGCCGGCGGCGAGGGCTTCCGGGTGCTCACCCGCGAGCCGTTCGGACTGCACCGGCTGGCCGGCTGGGACAGCCGCGTCCAGGTCGACCAGGTCGCCGCTGCCCTGCGCGCCGCCGAGGAGCCGGCCGACCTGATGGTGATGCCCTACCTGGAGGGGCCCGAGGTCTCGGTGGACTGCCTGGCCGACCGGGACGGCACCCTGCTCGCCGCCGTCGGCCGCAACAAGCACCGGCGCCGTCGCAGCTTCACCACCGAGCCGCGCTACCTGGAGCCCGCCCGGCGGTTGGTCGAGGCCACCGGCATGGCGTTCCTCTCCAATGTGCAGTTCCGCCACCTGGCCGGCGAGCCCGTCGTCATCGACGTCAACACCCGGCCCTCGGGCGGCCTGCACCAGCTGAGCCTGTGCGGCCTCAACCTCCCTTGGAACGCCGTGCAGTTGGCGCTCGGGGAGCGGCCCGACACCGGCCCGGCCGGGGACCTGGCGGGCGTCGAGTACACCCTGGTCTCCGGCATCCAGCCCGTCCTGCCGCGCCAGACGCCGTTCGACCTCGTCACCGCCGAACTCGCCTACTGACCGGGCCGACCGGCCCGCGGATCCCGTCCCGCCGGGATCCGGGGCGACTCCCGCTCTAGAGCGGGCCGTTCCAGTCCAGCGTCGGCTCCAGCACACCCTCCAGGGTGAGCAGCCAGCGCTTCACCTCGATCCCGACCCGGCCGCCGCCGAAGCCGCCGATCCCGTCCGCCGCCACCACCCGGTGGCACGGCACCAGCAGCGCGACGGGGTTGGCGGCCATCATCTGCCCGACCGTCCGGGCCGCCAGCCCGGGCTCCGCCACGTCCTCGAACACCCCGCTGCGGGCGGCCAGTTCACCGTAGGTGATGGTCCGCCCGTACGGCACGTCGCGCCACAGCGTCTGCAGGACCGCCCGATGCGGACCGCTGCTCAGGCTCCAGTCGATCGGCAGCCCCAACTCGCGCCGCCGGCCCGCCAGATAGTCGGCCATCCGCCCGGTGACCGCGGCGATCTTCGACTCGTCCGTGCAGCGCGGCAGCTCGTCGAGGTGCTCCAGGTACCCCGCCGACGCCACACCCAGCGGCGTCACCGCGACATGCATCGGTCCGCTCGGCAGCGGGGTCGGCACGGTCAGCCAGGACAACGACCGGGACTGCGACACGCTCGGGCCCCCACCCTCCACCGGACCGGCCGCCGCCGTCCACGGCGGCACCCGGGAGGCGCGCGAGGACCACCCGCCCCGCGCGCCATCGTACGGCGGCACCGTCCCGCCCGGCGGCCCGTCCGGTGGGGCCGACGGCGGGAGGCGCCTCAGGGCATCCGTCAGAGCCGTCCCTTCAGCTCCCCGGCGAGCGCCCGCGACCAGCGCGAGAGTTCCGCCCGGTCCGGCGCCCGGCCCTCGCACAGCGCGTCCAGCTGCGCGTCGTTGATCCGGTTCGGCCCCGGGATCTCCAGCAGGTAGGCGAGCTCCTCCAGTACGGTCGCGAGCCGCTTGGCATCCATGTGGTCGAGGGCGACCGTCGCCTCGTGATGGCTGATGGTAGAAGAACCGGGCATGGCCAACCTCCTTCGTTCGCCCCCGCACTCCCTCCACCGTACGACCGCCCTGGCCGCCGCGCCTTCCCCGGCCGACCGGGAGGCGCGGCGGCCGGCCCGGACCCGGTTCCGGTGACCGATCCGGACCGACCGCACGCGGAGCGCAGCGCATCGCAGCGCTGGCGACGGCAGGCCCGATCCGACGGCCGCCGCGCCTCCCCGGCCGGGCGGGGAGCACGGCGGCCGATCACCTTGGCAACGGTCAGCGCTCCGGCGCCGGGCGCGGTGCGGGCGCGGCCTCCCGCTCCCCGCCCCAGCGCCGCGCACTCACCGCCGGTATCGCCAACACCACCGCACCGGCGGCCAGTTGCCAGATCGCACCGGACAACAGCACGGCGTGCGCGCCGATCCGGTCGGACAGCGGGCCGGCCACCGCCAGGCCGACCGGCCCGAGGACGAACGCCCCCAGTCCGCCGAACGCACTGATCCGGGCCAGGACCTCGGCCGGCACCCAGCTCTGCATGGTGGTCGCGTACAGCGTCCCGCAGACCGCCGACCCGACGCCCGCGAGCAGCGCCGCCGCAGCCGTCCAGGGCAGCGACGCACCGGCCGCGAGCGCCGCCGAGGGCAGCGCCCAGCCGAGCGTCGCCACCGTCGCCACCGCGAGCGGCCGCCCCGGCCTGCGGCCCAGCATCAGCAGGCCGCCCACCACCGCCCCGGCGCCGTACACCGCCATCACCAGCCCCCAGCCGCCGGCTCCGCCCAGCCCGTGCTGCGCGGTGAGCGGGCCGAGGACCAGGAACGGTGCCCACACCAGCAGGTTGAACAGCCCCATGTGCACCGTGGTGATCCAGAGCCAGGGCCGCGAGCGGAACTCCGACCAGCCGTCCCGCAGATCCGCCGACAGTGAACCGGGCCGCTGCGCCGCGACGGGCGCGGACGCCGGGAGCCGGGTCAGGGCGAACGCCCCGATCCCGTACGTGACGGCGTCGACCGCCAGCACCGCGGCCGGACCGTGCACCGCCGTCACCACCCCCGCCACCGCCGGACCGGCCACCGTGGCCACCGAACGGGCCAGCCCCAGCAGCGTGTTGGCGTCCGACAGGCGTTCCTCCCGCCGCAGCAGACCGGGGACCAGGGCGCCGAGCGCGGGCATGAACAGGCCCTCGCCGAGGCCCCAGACGGCGACCAGCGCGACCATCACCCAGATCGACGGACGCCCCGCCAGCAGCACCGCGGCGAACACCGCCTGCACGACGCAGCGCAGCACGTCCGCGGCCCACATCACCCGTCGGCTGCCCACCCGGTCGGCGATCACCCCGCCGACCGGCATCACCAGGACGATCGGCAGGATCCGGGCCGCCATCACCCAGCCCAGCTCCGTCCCGCCACCCCCGCCCGTAGTAGCGCCCCCGTCGTCGAGCACCGCGAAGGCCAACGCCACCGGCGCCATCGAGGAGCCGATCAGCGAGGTCGCGTAGCCGATGAAGAACCACCTGAAGTCACGTTCGCCCAGCACGGCCAGTCGGCCCGTGCGGCGGGTCTGCACATCCACTGCCATGGGCGGCAAGTCTGCTTCCGGACGCGGGGCCGCACAAGGCTTTCCCGTGGAAAACTTGAGTCGACAGGCATCAATTTTCCGCAAGCCTCCATCTGCCGCAGTAAACACCTCCAATAACCCGTCACCACCTGCTCTTTACTGCGCTAACCTGCTGTCATCCGATGACCGTCCGGCATCGTGTTTACTGCGGAAAGAGAGCGATCGATGCCCCAGCTCCCACCCGTCGAGTACGCAGTCGCCGTCGAGCGCTACCTGACCGCCTCCGGGCTCGGCGCCGGCTCCCGCCGCATCTACCGGATCGCCCTCGACACCTGGGCCTGGGCGCTGGCCGACCGCCCCGTCCCGGTCGGCCCCGAACGCCGCCGCGCGAAGCCGCCCGTCCTCCCGCTCGCGCTGCTCGACCACCCGGACTCCGCCGGCCGCCTCCGGGCGGCCGTCACCGACCGCGCCGCCGGCACCGACCCGCGCACCCTCAACCGCGAGCTCTCCACCCTGCGTGCCGCCGTCACCTGGTGGCGCGCCCAGGGCTGGATCGACACCGACCCCGCCGCCGCCCTGCGCCCGCAGCCCCTCCCCGAGGCCGGTCCGCCCGCGCTCGGCCCCGACGACCTGCGCGCCCTCTTCGCCCTGCGCGCACCCCTGCGCGAACAGACCCTCTGGCACCTGCTCCACGAGAGCGGCGCCCCCATCGAGGCCGTCCTCGCCCTCGACGCCGACCACCTCGACCTCCCCGGCCGCCGCACCCGCCCCCCGGCCGCCCCCCTCCGGTGGCAGAGCGGGACGGCGCGCCTGCTCCCCCTCCTCCTCGCCGGCCGCACCACCGGCCCGCTCTTCCTCACCGACCGCCGCGCCCCGGCCGCCACCCCCGCCGCCGACCGCTGCCCGCACACCGGCCGCGCCCGCCTCTCCTACCGCCGCGCCGCCGAACTCTTCACCGCCCTCACCCTCCCGCTCGCGCCCACCACCCCCTGGACCCTCCGCCGGCTCCGCCCCACCACCCCCGGAAACGCCACCGGCCCCGGGCATCGAACCCAGGGCCGGTGATCACACGTCAGGCCGCACCGCTCAGGCGGTGAAGCCCTGCGGATCGACAACCACATCGCTCGAACCGGTGTTGTCGTGGACCTCGATGTCGCCGTTGCGGCAGCCGGCCCCGACAACCCGATCGGCCGGGCAGCACCACCGCGTCCGCCCACGCGAACGGCCCCGGACGAAGCCGTCCGAGGCCGGTGACGAAGCCCCCAGTAAGCCAGGGCTTCAACTCATTCCAAGGTGGTGCACGGAGCCCCCTGTCGGGTTCGAACCGACGACCCCCGCTTTACAAGAGCGGTGCTCTGGCCAACTGAGCTAAGGAGGCATGGTGGCCGTCCGCGATGGATCACGGCGGCACCGGGGGCAGTCTACCGGGCCGGGGTGGGGCGGTGGTGGCATATCCGGTGGGTCGGCGGGCGGGCGGGCGTGATGGAACCGATGCCGAAATCAGGTGGACCGGGGGCTGACAAGCGGCGGAAGCGCAGGTAGCGTCGCCGGGAGTCGGCTCGGGCGGTGGTTCAGACCATCGGACGGGCCCGGCGAACGACAATCCACCCTTTACTCGGATCGTCCGGCACGTTCCTGCCGGTGAAGGAGAGCACAGCCATGGCTTCTGTGACGTACGACAAGGCGACCCGTGTCTACCCCGGCGCCGACAAGCCCTCGGTCGACGGGCTGGACCTGCACATCGAGGACGGCGAGTTCCTCGTCCTGGTCGGCCCCTCGGGCTGCGGCAAGTCGACCAGCCTCCGCATGCTGGCCGGTCTGGAGGACGTCAACGGCGGCGCGATCCGCATCGGCGACCGCGACGTGACGCACCTTCCGCCGAAGGACCGGGACATCGCGATGGTGTTCCAGAACTACGCGCTGTACCCGCACATGACCGTCGCCGAGAACATGGGCTTCGCGCTGAAGATCGCGGGCGTCAACAAGACCGAGATCCGCGCCAAGGTCGAGGAGGCCGGCCGGATCCTCGACCTCACCGAGTACCTGGACCGCAAGCCGAAGGCGCTCTCCGGCGGTCAGCGCCAGCGTGTCGCGATGGGCCGCGCGATCGTCCGCGAGCCGCAGGTCTTCCTGATGGACGAGCCGCTGTCGAACCTGGACGCCAAGCTCCGTGTCTCGACCCGCACCCAGATCGCCGGGCTGCAGCGCCGCCTCGGCATCACCACCGTGTACGTCACCCACGACCAGACCGAGGCGCTCACCATGGGCGACCGGGTCGCGGTGCTCAAGGGCGGCGTGCTGCAGCAGGTCGACACCCCCCGCAACATGTACGACCGGCCCGCCAACCTCTTCGTGGCCGGCTTCATCGGCTCGCCCGCGATGAACCTGGTCGAGGTGCCGCTGGTCGACGGCGGGGTGAAGTTCGGCGGCTCGGTGATCAACATCTCCCGCGAGGACCTGGCCGGCGCCGGCACCGACAAGACCGTGACCGTCGGCATCCGCCCGGAGCACTTCCAGATCGTCCCGGAGGGCGGCATCGAGGGTGTCGCCGTGACCGTGAACGTGGTCGAGGAGCTCGGCTCGGACGGCTTCGTCTACGGCACCACCAAGATCGGCGGCGAGGACAAGGACCTGGTCGTGCGCGTGCACGGCCGCCAGATCCCGGCCCGCGGCGAGAACATCCACGTCGTGCCGATCGCCGACGAGACCCACGTGTTCTCCACCAGCAGCGGCGCCCGCCTCAGCAGCTGAGCGAGCACCCGAAGCGCACGGCGGAGCCCCGTCGGACCCGAGGAGGGTCCGGCGGGGCTCCGCGCGTCAACACGCTGAAGGGACGAACCCGGACACGGTGTCACTCGATGGTGTAACGGAGGGCGATCCCAGGCCCACCCAGCGCTACTCTCCTGAGCGTGAAGCAGCTTGTTCGCCGCATCGGCCAGACCATCGCCCTCACCCTGCCCGTGGTCCTGGTGACCACCGGCACCCTCGCCGTGACCAGGGTCCCGTGGGCCCCTCCGACCGCGCTCGATCAGCAGGTGGTGGCGGCGTCCAGCGGGGACGGCGCCGGGATCGGCCGCGCCGGCGCGGGCAAGGCCCCGGACGGGCTCGCCCCGCAGGACTCGCTGCGCGTCGCCCTGCTGGACGAGCTGCGCGCGCACAACCCGGGCAGCGCACTGGACCTGCTGGAGCGCTCGATGCTCGAGCAGCCCGCGCTGACCCCGTACTGCTCCTCGCTCGCGACCGAGCTGGGCAAGGCGGCGGTGCGCAAGTACCAGGGCGACGTCCAGCGGGCCCGCACCTTCGCCCGGCCGGTCTGCGACGGCTCCTTCGCCTCCGGTCTCGCCGGCTGACAGCCCCGACGGGGGGCGCCCGCCTATTGTTCAGGCATGACCGCTGAGAGCACGCCCCCGCAGTCCCCGAGGCCCCAACCGACCGTCGTCACC
Organism: Kitasatospora sp. NPDC058170; assembly: GCF_042883905.1. Lineage (NCBI taxonomy): Bacteria > Bacillati > Actinomycetota > Actinomycetes > Kitasatosporales > Streptomycetaceae > Kitasatospora > Kitasatospora sp. NPDC058170. The sequence continues at coordinate 120,018 of NZ_JBHVUV010000015.1, read as the reverse complement.
CAGGCGGTGATCCTGGCCGGCGGCCAGGGCAGTCGGCTGCGGCCCTACACGGACGACCGCCCGAAGGCCCTGGTCGAGATCCCGGGGACGGGCATCCCGATCCTCGGGCACCAGCTGGCCTGGCTCGCCTCCGAGGGCGTCACCGACGTGGTCATCTCCTGCGGGCACCTGGCCGAGGTGCTGGAGGAGTGGCTCGACAAGGCCGACCTGCCGCTGAGCGTGCGGACCGTCGTGGAGGCCGAGCCGCTCGGGCGCGGCGGCGGGCTGAAGTACGCCGCCAAGGCGCTGCCCCGCCCCGAGGAGCCCTGGTACGCCACCAACGGCGACATCTGGACCCGCTTCAGCCTGCGCGACATGGCCGCCTTCCACCACGAGCGGGACGCCGTCGCGACGCTCGCGCTGGCCCGGCCGCGGATCCCCTGGGGGGCCGTGGAGACGGACCAGTTCGGCAACGTGCTGGACTTCATCGAGGCCCCGCCCTCGCCGTTCCTGATCAACGCCGGCCTCTACGTGTTCAGCCCGGACTTCGCCGAGCTGCTGCCGGACGTCGGCGACCACGAGCGCACCACCTTCCCGCAGTTGGCCCGGAGCAAGCGCCTGGCGGGCTACCAGCTGCCGCAGGGCGTCTACTGGCGGGCCATCGACACCGCGAAGGACCTCACCGAGGCGGCCAAGGAACTCGCCGCCGGGGCCGGCCGCACCCCGCAGTAGCCGAGCCGGCCGAGCACCGACCGGAGCCGTCCGACCGGAGCTGCCCGCACCCCGCACTGCGGCCGAGCCGCAGGAACCAGCAGCACAGGAGCCAGCAGCAGGAGAAACGATCGGCCGGGTGCTCCCCCACGGAGCACCCGGCCGACTCGTCCGCCCGGCTGGGCGGTGGGACCGCAGGACCGCCCAACCGGGCGGCCACCACGGTCAGGTGGACGTCACGGTCAGGTGGACGTCGCCGCCCCCGGCCGCGAGGCCCGGCCGCCGCCGCCCAGCTCGGCCAGCGGTCCGCTGCCCAGCACCCCGCCCAACAGGCCTGAGCCGGACCCGGATCCGGCCCCGCTGCTCGGGCTCGGTTTGGGCGCCGTCCCCGAACTGCCGCCCGGCGCCGGAGTGCTGCGCTGCGCGGGCGCCGAACCGGCCGGGGCCGCCGCCGTCGGAGCCGCCGGAGCCGGGCTCGCGCCGGCCTCCGGCTTGGTCGAGCGGGCCTTGCCGCTCGGGGTGGCCGTCGCCGCCTTCGGCGAGGCCGGCGCGGTGGACGCCGGACCGGTCGGCGCGCTGGGCGCGGGCGAGGCCGGACGCGATGCCGTCGGCGAGGGCGAGGGCGAGGTGGTGGACGTGCCCTGGCCGCCGCCGGCGGGCGCGGACGGGCCGCCGGACGGCCAGACCGGGGTGCCGTAGTCGGTGGCGGGCCTGGCCGGCGCGGGGTGCGGCCGACTGCCGGTCCGGACCGCCGCACCCAGCATCGAGCCGAGCAGCAGGGTCAGGCCGACCACCACCGCGGTGACCACCGCGCCCCGGCGCAGCACCCGGCGGCGCTGCGCCGCCGGAGCGCCGGAGCCGTGCCGCCGCCAGGCCTCCAGGTTGAGCCGCCCGTCCAGCGAGGCGAACGGCGCACCGGCGATCAGCAGCGGGCTCCACGCCGCCAGGAAGATCAGGTCGGGGGTGTCGTAGACCGGTACCGACCGCCAGCTGACGGTGAACAGCAGCGCAGCGGAGAGCAGCATCGCCGCCCCGGCCGCGAGCCGCTGCCAGAGGCCGAGGATGGTCAGCACGCCGACCACGATCTCGGTGAACGACACCACCAGGCCGGAGCCGACCGGGTGCGCCATGGCGAAGGCCAGCAGCGGATCGGCGACCTTCCACGGGTGCAGCGAGGAGAGCCAGCGCATCATCGAACCGCGCTCGCCGCCGTCGAAGTACACCGGGTCGCAGAGCTTGCTGAACCCGGCGTAGACGGACAGCGAGCCGAGCACGACCCGCAGCGGCAGCAGCACCAGGCCAAGGTCGACCCGGCGACCGGGATACCACGGCTGCTTTGCGTCGCCCGCCGCGGCGGAGACCTCGGGCAGCTCACCGCTCGGGGTCCAGCCCTGGGGTGCGCCGACCGGACCGATGCCGGCCTCGGTCGCGCTGCCGGTGCCCTCGCGGGGCTGGCGGGGGACGGTCCGCGCGCCCGCGTACGGCGCGATCACCTGCGTGTCGTCGTCCACCGGGACGCCGCCCGCGCCGACCCGCGCGCCCACCCCGACCGGCGTCGGCACGGTGGACAGCCGGACGGCCTCCAGCAGCTGGGTGGCCGCCAGGTCCCCGGGGGGCGCCTGCCCTGTCCAGGTGACGGCGGTGACCCGGCCCTTGCGGCGCGGTGCGCCCGCCCCGCCGAGCGCGGGCACGGTGGAGGCGGGCACGATCACCTGCGGGGTGACCAGCGGACGGCGGATCAGGCCCTGGGTGTTGTACGGGTCGCCGAACGCGGCGCCGGGGGACAGCAGTCCGGCCGGAGCCTCGATCAGCGGCGCCACCGGTGCCGCGAGCCGGAGCCGGAAGCTCGCCTGGGTGCTGCTGAGCCGAGCGGGGTCGGACATCACCTTGACGGTGTTGAGGCCGGGGCCCGCGTCTATCCCGGTACTGCCGCCGCCCAGCAGGGGGCGCCGAGGTGTTCTGGTGTCCACACCCGTCTAACCGGGTGACACCCGGTTAGGACACTCTCCCGGGTGGATTCCCGGCGCCCCCTTGAAGTGATCATGAGAAAAGCGATCGGGCCCGGTCGAGCCCGATCGCTTCCCACCCGGATTGCGGAGAATTCAGAAGATCTCCCGCGCGCCGGCCCTCTGCTGTGATCGGCCTCGACCGACCTGTCCGTGCCGGTCTCAGCCGTCCGTGCCGGTCTCGGCCGGCCCGTCCCTACCGGTCTCAGCCGACCTTGCTGCGCATCCGCGCGGCCTCGTACAGGACGATGCCCGCCGCGACACCGGCATTCAGCGACTCGGTGGCGCCCGGCATCGGGATCCGGACCCGGATGTCGCAGGTCTCCGCGACCAGCCGGGACAGGCCCTTGCCCTCGCTGCCGGCCACGATCACGACCGGGCCGGTCAGCGCCTCGAGGTCGCCGATCTCGGCCTCGCCGTCGGCGGCCAGGCCGACCACCAGCAGGCCGGCCTTCTGGTAGGCCTCCAGGGCCCGGGTCAGGTTGGTGGCACGGGCCACGGGCAGCCGCGCCGCCGCACCGGAGGAGGTCTTCCAGGCACCGGCGGTCATCCCGGCCGCGCGACGCTCGGGGATGACCACGCCGTGCGCACCGAAGGCGGCGGCCGAGCGGACCACGGCGCCGAGGTTGCGCGAGTCAGTGACGCCGTCCAGCGCCATGATCAGCGCGTCCTCGCCGGCGTCCGAGGCCCCGTTCAGCAGGTCCTCCGGGTGCGCGTACTCGTACGGCGGGACCTGGAGCACCAGACCCTGGTGGTTGAGGCCGCCGGTCATCTGGTCCAGCTGCGGGCGCGGGGCCTCCATCAGCGGGATGCCCCGGTCGTTGGCCGCCTGGAAGGCGTCGCGGACCCGGTCGTCGGTGTCGATGAACTGCATGACGTACAGCGCGGTGGCCGGCACGCCGCCCTGCAGCGCCTCGACCACCGAGTTGCGCCCCACGACCAGCTCGGCGGCACCGGCGCCGCCGCGGCCGCCCCGGCCGCCACCGCCGGCCCGGCGCATGCCGGCCCGGGCTTTGGCGTCCCGCTCGCGCTTCAGCGCGGCGTTCGCCTGGCGCTGCTTGGGGTGCCCCTTGCGCTCCGCGCCGGGCGGGGTCGGGCCCTTGCCCTGGAGTGCCTTCCGGCTGTGGCCGCCGGTACCGACACTCGCGCCCTTCTTCGATCCGGGGTTGCGGCGGTTCCTGCGTGCACTGTTGCCGGCCATGGCTGTACTTCCTGTCTGTCCGGCATGCCCGGCCGCACCGGTGAACCCGGTGGCGGCCGACGGCATGCGCTACGTCATGCGGGAGGGCCGCACCGGTCCGGTACGGCCCACCCTCACCCCTGTCGTCAGATGGGGTTACTGGTTGTTGATCGTCCAGCGCGGGCCGGACGGGGTGTCCTCGATCGCCAGCCCGGCCAGGCCGAGCTGGTCGCGGATGGCATCCGCGGTGGCGAAGTCCTTGCGCACCCGGGCCGCCTGCCGCTGGTCCAGGACCAGGCGAACCAGCGAATCGACCACGCCGTGCAGGTCCTCACCGCGCTCCGCCCCGGCCCACTGCGGGTCGAGCGGGTCAAGACCCAGCACTCCGAGCATCGCACGGACCTCGGCCAGACGCGCCACCGCGTTCTCCTTGTCGTCCGCGGTGAGGGCGCTGTTGCCCTGGCGGACGGCGGTGTGCACGATGGCCAGCGCCTGCGGGACGCCCAGGTCGTCGTCCATCGCCTCGGCGAAGGCCGGCGGCACCTCGGGTGCGGCGTCGACCGCGCCGCAGCGCTCGACCACGCGCTGGATGAAGCCCTCGATCCGGCCGAAACCGGCCTCGGCCTCGCGCAGCGACTCCTCGCTGTACTCGATCATCGAGCGGTAGTGCGGGGCGGCGAGGTAGTAGCGCAGGACGATCGGACGCCAGCGCTCGACCATCTCGGAGACCAGCACCGAGTTGCCGAGCGACTTGCTCATCTTCTCGCCGCTCATGGTGACCCAGGCGTTGTGCACCCAGAAGTTGGCGAAATCGTCGCCGTACGCCTTGGACTGGGCGATCTCGTTCTCGTGGTGCGGGAAGATCAGGTCGATCCCGCCGCCGTGGATGTCGAACGCCCGACCCAGGTACTTGTGCGCCATCGCGGAGCACTCCAGGTGCCAGCCGGGACGGCCGCAGCCCCACGGGGTGTTCCAGCTCGGCTCGCCCGGCTTGGCGGACTTCCACATCGCGAAGTCGCGCGGGTCCCGCTTGCCCGTCTCGCCCTCGCCCTCGGGCTGGCGCAGGTTCTCCAGCTTCTGGTTGGAGAGTTGGAGGTAGCCGGGGTGGGACTTCACGTCGAAGTAGACGTTGCCGTCGGCGGCGTAGGCGTGCCCCTTGGCGATGAGCGCCTGCATCATCTCGATCATCTCGGGGATGTGCCCGGTCGCCCGCGGCTCCACGGTCGGCGGCAGGCAGCCGAGCGCCGCGTAGCCGTCGTTGAAGGCCCGCTCGTTGGCGTAGGCGATCTGCCACCAGGGCGTGCCCAGCTCGCGTTCCTTGGCGATGACCTTGTCGTCGATGTCGGTGACGTTCCGGGCGAAGGTCACCTGGTAGCCGCGGTAGGCGAACCACCGCTGCATGACGTCGAAGTTGAGCCCGGACCGGATGTGCCCGATATGAGGCGCCGACTGGACGGTAGCGCCACACAGGTAGATCGAGACACAACCCGGTACAAGCGGGACGAAGTCGCGTACCTGGCGGGTGCTGGTGTCGTACAGGCGAATGCTCACAGCGTCAAGCGTAGTGGGCAGCAGGGGGTGCCCCGCGACATTCTGAAATGTCAATACCGCGGCAGCGCCGTTTCACGTACGTGACTTTGCGGAGGCACCCCCTCCGGGACGCCTCCGCCGCCCCGCTCGGGTCAGAGGTTCCCGATCACCTTGCGCGGGCTGAGCCGGACCACGACCCGCACGTCGTCCGGGCCGTCGTAGCCGTAGGAGTCGTCGCCGCGGTACTTGCGCGCCAGCTCGTCGATCAGCTCCCGGCCACCCTCCCGGGTGAAGGTCGCCTCGCCGCGCAGCTCCACGTAGGTGTAGGGGCTCTCCGGCGGATTGAGCACCAGCGAGATCCTCGGGTCCTTCACCAGATTGAGGTGCTTGCGGCGGCCCTCCACGGTGGAGAACAGGACGTCGTCGCCGTCCCGCTTCACCCAGACCACCGAGGACTGGGGACTGCCGTCGGGCTGGATCGTGGAGACCACGGCGAAGCTCTTGCCGTCGATCAGGGCCTTGGCCCGGTCGGAGAGGTGTGCGGCCATCGGGGGACCTCGTCTCGTCAAGCGGCGTCAGGAGGGGGCCTGCCGAGGGGCCCGCACCGAACGGTAGCGACTCCCAACCCCGCACGGTCTCCTGAACACCCGTCAATGCCCGGGTATTCCCCGATCGGCCACCCGGACCGGCCCGCCGGCCTCTGCGCCGCCCGGACCGGCCCGGAGAGGCCCCCGTGAGGGGCCCGGGCTCAGCGGCGCTCGTAGACCAGGGCGGTCGCGATCGCCGCGAGGCCCTCGGCCCGGCCGGTCAGCCCGAGGCCGTCCGTGGTCGTGCCGGAGACGGAGACCGGGGCGCCGACGGCGGCCGAGAGCGCGGCCTGCGCCTCGTCCCGGCGCTTGCCGATCTTCGGCCGGACACCGATCACCTGGACCGAGACGTTGCCGATCTCGAAGCCCGCCGCCCGGACCAGCCGGGCCGCCTCGCCGAGCAGCGTCGCCCCGGAGGCGCCGGACCACTCGGGCCGGTCGGTGCCGAAGTGCGCGCCCAGGTCGCCGATCCCGGCGGCCGAGAACAGCGCGTCACAGGCCGCGTGGGCGGCCACGTCGGCGTCCGAGTGCCCGGCCAGGCCGTACTCGGCACCGGGCCACTCCAGTCCGGCCACCCAGAGCGGGCGGCCGGCCTCGAAGGCGTGCACGTCGGTGCCGACGCCCACCCGCGGCAGGACGGGCGGCGCGGCCGGCGGCGCCGCGGACGGCGTGGCGGACTGCGTGGCGGACGGCGTGGGATCAGAAGCCATCGGAGGCCCTCCGGCGGGCGAGTACGGCCTCGGCGAGCACGAGGTCCAGCGGACGGGTCACCTTGAACGCCTCCTCGTGACCGGGCACCACGACCACCCGGCCGCCGAAGCGCTCGACCAGGCCGGCGTCGTCGGTGACCGGCGGCAGGCCGCCCTCGGCCTCCTCGGTCAGCGCCTTGGCGTGCACCTCGGCCAGCGTGGCGCGGCGGAAGCCCTGCGGGGTCTGCACTGCGCGCAGGGTGGCCCGGTCGGGCGTGTCGAGCACCGGCTCGGGCCCGCCCGGGTTCGGCTCGACCCGCTTGACGGTGTCGGCCAGCGGTACCGCGGGGACCACCGCCTCGGCCCCGGCGCGGACGGCGGCGGCGACCGCGTCCACCACCTCGACCGGCACGAGCGGGCGGGCCGCGTCGTGCACCAGGACGATCTCCACCTCGGCCGGGATCGCGGCCAGCCCGAGGCGCACCGACTCCTGCCGGGTCTCGCCGCCGGCCACCACCCGGATGTCCTTGCCGTCCAGGCCGTGGCTGTCCAGCAGGGCGACCACCTCGGCGACGCCGGCCGCCGGGGCGGCGACCACCACCAGGCCGACCGCCCGGCTGCGGGCCAGCGCCCGGACGGCGTGCACCAGGAGCGGCACCCCGCCCAGTTCCCGCAGGGCCTTCGGGGCCCCGGGCCCCAGCCGCTCGCCGCGTCCGGCGGCGGGCACCACTGCTGCTGCGACTGCTGCTGTGGCGTTCAGGTTTCACTCCTTCGGCGAAGTGGGTATGGCCTTGGCGTGCACGACGGGCGCGGACCCCTTCCGAAGCAGCACGGTCCTCCGCCCGCAGAAACGGTCTTTCAGATGTGAACGGGGGAACGGTTCACCGGCGCGGGGTGCGGCCGCCTTCCGGACACGCCTCAGCGCCCGAGGTGCCACTGCACCACTCCAGGACGGTTCATCCTGTGAGCGGCGCGCGGACATCGGGCGCTGTGAGCGTAACGGGCGCTTGAGCGGGGTGGGGCGCGAGCCCGACCGCGCTACGAGGCGAGGACCTCGTCGAGCAGCGTCTCCGCCTTGTCCTCGTTGGTGTTCTCGGCCAGCGCGAGCTCGCTGACGAGGATCTGGCGGGCCTTGGCGAGCATGCGCTTCTCGCCGGCCGACAGACCGCGCTCGCGCTCGCGACGCCAAAGATCGCGCACAACCTCGGCGACCTTGATAACGTCACCCGAGGCGAGCTTCTCGAGGTTTGCCTTGTAGCGACGGGACCAGTTGGTCGGCTCTTCGGTGTACGGTGCGCGAAGCACCTCGAAGACCCGGTCCAGACCCTCCTGGCCGACTACATCGCGCACGCCGACGAACTCCGCGTTCTCGGCGGGCACGCGGAGCGTCAGGTCTCCCTGCTGCACCTTGAGCACCAGGTAGGTCTTGTCCACACCTTTGATCTGGCGAATTTCGATGGCCTCGATCAGCGCGGCCCCGTGATGGGGGTAGACCACCGTGTCGCCAACCTTGAACGTCATGTGACAGGACCCCTTCCGTGGCTTTCCAGAATAACACGCTTTTCGGCGCACCCGAAGGGCGTTTTCGCAGGTCAGGGCCGGTCTCGGGGCTTGACAAGGACCCCCATGACGTGCTGCGACCGGTGTTCGACGCGGGCTTCCCGCAGGTCGGAGGCGGTTCCGGCACCTACCGAAACCTGCGGCAACACTCCCGAAACCGTGATTGGATCTTGAATTTTCACCGTTTATCGGGCCGTTTCCCGATCGTGATCCGATCTTGGTCGACTCCCGGCGCGCCGCCGGGGCGGTTCCGCGGGCAATACCCGACCGTGTCGCCGGTCGGCGCGCCCGGGCCGAAGCTTGACCTGAACACGTAGAACTTCGGCCGTACGGGCGCCGGACAGGGGCCGGGAGCGCGACACGGGGACCCACCCCGTGAAGAGCGCATAAGCGAGGTCGATAATCTGAGACCTGACCACCCGACACGTGACCTTTACCTTTAGGAGAAGCCGCCGCCGTGAGCCGCAGCCTTCGACGCGGCAGCATCGCCGCCCTCGCCGCCCTGGCCATCGTTTCGCTGTCCTCCTGCGCGACCGGCAACTCGCCGGAGACCCTGGAGATCAAGCCTGACAACGCCTCGGCGACGCTCGGTACGAACCTCCGACTGAACAACATCGTCGTCGTCACCGGCGACGAGTCCTCGGGCGAGCACACCGGCCCCGCCAGCGTGACGGTGAACATCAGCAACAGCGGCACCGAGCCCGTCGAGCTGGCGTCCGTCACCGTGGGCGCCGGCACGACCGCCGTCCTCGCCGACGAGAAGGGCGCCCCGCTGACCGGCATCGTCGTGCCGGCCGGTGGCGCGGTGCTGCTGGGCGGCGACGGCAACCCGTCCGCCAAGGTCGCCTCGGCCACCCTGAGCGTGGGCGGCTTCGTGCCGACCACCTTCGCCTTCAAGAGCGGCGACAAGGTCGCGGCCGAGGCCGCGGTCAGCCCGAACAAGGGCGTCTACAAGGGCTACGGCCCGACCGCCTCCCCGGCGGCCGCGCCGTCCAAGGCCGCCCCGGCCTCGCCCGCCGCCTCCGGCTCGGCCTCCCCGGCCGCCGCCTCCACCGGTGCGGCCACGCCGTCCGGCGGTGCCTCGACGGCCGCCGCCGCGCACTGACGTCCGGCCCCCCGGGGCTGGGCACCACACGGGGAAGGCCCCCCTCCGGCGGATACCGGAGGGGGGCCTTCGCCGTGTGCCGCAGTCGGGCGCCGCAAGTCGGGCGCCGCGGCGGTTTACGGCTCGAACTTGTAGCCCAGGCCACGCACCGTGACCAGGTAGCGCGGGGCGCCCGGGTCCGGCTCGATCTTCGCCCGCAGGCGCTTGACGTGGACGTCCAGGGTCTTGGTGTCGCCGACGTAGTCCGCACCCCAGACCCGGTCGATCAGCTGCATCCGGGTGAGCACCCGGCCCGCGTTGCGCAGCAGCATCTCCAGCAGGTCGAACTCCTTGAGCGGCAGGTCGACCTTGGCGCCGTCCACCGTCACCACGTGGCGGTCCACGTCCATCCGGACCGGGCCCGCCTCCAGGGCGCCCGGGCCGCCGCCGTTGTCGCCGATGCCGTCGGCCTCGCCGCGCCGGCGCAGCACCGCGCGGATCCGGGCGACCAGCTCGCGGGTGGAGTACGGCTTGGTGACGTAGTCGTCAGCGCCTATCTCCAGCCCGACGACCTTGTCGATCTCGCTGTCCTTGGCGGTCACCATGATCACCGGGACGTTGGAGCGCACCCGCAGCTGGCGGCAGACCTCGGTACCCGGCAGGCCCGGCAGCATCAGGTCGAGCAGGACGAGGTCGGCACCGTTGCGTTCGAACTGCTCCAGGGCGTCGGGGCCGGTGGCGGCGATGGCCACCTCGAAGCCTTCCTTGCGGAGCATGTACGAGAGGGCGTCGCTGAACGACTCCTCGTCCTCGACCACCAGTACTCGGGTCACGATCAGGCCTCCGGGGCAAGCTGCTGGGTTGTGTCTGACAGGGGTGCTGCGGGCTCCCCGGCGGGGAGCGGCCGGTCCGGGCGGCCCGTGGTGGCCGTCCGGTCCGTGAGGGTCTCGGGGGTCGTGGCGGCCGAGCCGGCCGTACCGGTCCCGGCCTCGGCGGCGGGCGCCTGGCCGGCGGGCAGGCGCACGGTGAAGGTGGAGCCCTGGCCTTCGACGCTCCACACCGAGACGGTACCGCCGTGCGAGGCGGCCACGTGCTTGACGATGGAGAGGCCGAGACCGGTGCCGCCGGTCTGCCGGGAGCGGGCCGGGTCGACCCGGTAGAACCGTTCGAAGACCCGCTCGCGGTCCTTCTCGGAGATGCCGATGCCCTGGTCGGTCACCGAGATCTCGATCAGCTCGCCGTCGGCCTCGCCGAGGGCGGCCGCGCTGGAGATCCGGCGGGTGGCGATCGCGACCCTGGTCCGCGGCGGGCTGTAGTTGACGGCGTTCTCGACCAGGTTGCCGAGCGCCGCGGCCAGCTGGCCGCGGTTGCCGTGCAGGTAGAGGCCGGCGATGCCGCCGGCCGCGATCAGGATCTGCTTGGCGGCGGCCTGCTGGCGGCAGCGGTCGATCGCCTCCGCGATCAGCTCGTCCACCGCGACCGGCTCCGGGTCGACCATCAGCCGGTCGTCCTGGACCCGGGAGAGGTCGATGATCTCCTGGACCAGGCTGGCCAGCCTGGTCGCCTCGATCTGCATCCGGCCGGCGAAGCGCTGGACGGCCTCCGGGTCGTCGGACGCGTCGGCGACCGCCTCGGAGAGCAGCGACAGCGCGCCGACCGGGGTCTTGAGCTCGTGGCTGACGTTGGCGACGAAGTCGCGGCGGACCGCCTCGACCCGGCGGCGGTCGGTCTGGTCCTCGACCAGGACCAGGACCAGCCGGGAGCCCAGCGGGGCGACCCGGACGGACACCGCGAGCGGCTCGGCGGCGCGGGCCGCGCCGGGGCGGGGCACCTCCAGCTCGACCTGGCGGATCTCGCCGTCCCGGCGGGTGGCGCGGGCCAGCGAGAGCATCTGGTCGACGGCCACCGCGCCGCCGCGGACCAGGCCCATGGCGTACGCCGCCGAGCTGGCCTTGACCACCTCGTCGCCCTCGCCGAGCACGATCGCGCAGGAGCGCAGCACGGAGAGTACGGTGTCGACCCCCGGAGGGAGCGGGGGTTCCTGGGGGCCGGTGCCCAGAGTCTGCTGCCGACCGCTGTTCTTGCCGCTGGTGCCGCTGTACCTGCCCCGGGCCTGTTCGCGCTCGCTCCAGCGGAATGCGATCGAGGCCGTGAGGCCGACGCCGAGCCCGGCTATGGCGCAGGCAGCGGCGGCGGCCACGTTCACGTCCATGCCGCCAGCCTAAGCGCACGGTGAGGGCGTTCCCCCTGGGTCGGATCAAGGGATCGGCCGCACGTTGCCGAGAATTCACCTTCACGTAGCTGCCGATTCACCGCGCGGGTCGTGCGTGGTCGCCCGGACGGCCCAGAGTTGGCCACGCAGCCCGTGTGGGACAGGGTGGCGGGCCGAACAGCCGTCCGTCGCCCCGGTGCGCGCGTAGCATTCGCGCCACCAGCAGCGGTCACTCGAACGCCGTACCGACGGTCGTACGGAATGACCGGTCGGCACCGCCACCGACACAGCTACTGAGGAGAGAGCATGCGCGACGCGTACCACGAGGAACTCGACTCGATCGGCGACAGCCTGGTCGAGATGGCCCGGCTGGTCGGCTCGGCCCTGGGGCGGGCCACCACGGCGCTCCTCGACGCGGACCTGGAGCTGGCGGAGAGCGTGATCGCCGCCGACCAGAAGGTCAACGACCTGCACCACGAGCTGGAGAACCGGGCCATCGACCTGCTGGCCCGCCAGCAGCCGGTCGCCACCGACCTGCGCATCGTCGTCACCTCGCTGCGGATGAGCGCCGACCTGGAGCGCTGCGGCGACCTCGCCCGGCACGTGGCCAAGGTGGCGCGGCTGCGCTACCCCGAGTCGGCGGTGCCGAGCGACCTGCACGCGACCGTCCTGGAGCTCGGCCAGCTCGCCCAGCGGCTGGTGGCCAAGGCCGGCCTGGTCATCGCCACCAAGGACGTCGACAAGGCGCTGGAGCTGGAGCAGGACGACGACGCGATCGACGCGCTGCACCGCGAGCTGTTCGCGCACCTGATCGACGACCGCTGGCACCACGGCATCGAGACCGCGGTGGACGTCACCCTGGTCGGCCGCTACTACGAGCGCTTCGCGGACCACGCCGTCTCGGTCGCCAAGCGCGTGGTGTACCTGGTGACCGGTGAGCACGTGGACGAGTTCGTGGCCGCCTCGGAGGCCGCCGCCGCGGAGTGACCTGCGGGGCGCACCCGCCCGGAGGGGCCTGAGGGGTTCGTCCGGGCGGGATGCTCACCCCCGGGGGTGAGTAAACCTCGGGCAGGGGTGGTGAGGGCGCACGACATCTCGGTGCCCCACCACTGCGCGCCCGTTGACGCTCCCTCCGCTCGGCGGTTTCACTCGATGCCGTAGGCACCGAAGTGTGCCCGTCACAAGGAGGGTCCAGCGCGATGAAGGCAAACCCGACCCGACCGACACCGGCACACGACACCGTAGAGCCGCCCGCTCCGAAGCTCCTGCCGGTCCTCGCGGCCGGTTGTGGCTGCGGTCCGGGCTGCGGCTGCGGCTGCCAGTCCGGCGCGCCCTGCCAGTGCGGCGGCGCCACGGGCGGCTGCTGCGGCCACTGACGCCGGCGGCCGGTTACCGCCGGCAGGCTCCGTGGTGCACGGCCGCCGTGGGAGACGGTCGTGCACCCCGGATCGCGGCCCGGTGCGGCCCGGTGCGGATCCGGGGGCCGGTGGCGATCCGGCCCGGTCAGAACCTCACGTCGGTGCAGGAGTAGAAGGCGTTGCCGGTGTCGGCGATCTCCCAGACCGCGACCACGACCTGGTGACCGGTCCGGCCGCCGGGGAGCACGGCCTTGTGGCTGACCGTGGACGGTATCTGCGTTCCGTTGTAGGGGACGGTGAGGAACGGCGTGAGTTCCAGGCTCGCGCGGGTCACCGGCTGGGCCGCGTTGTAGCCGGCCTTGGTGAGGTAGTACTTGAAGTTCGTGGTGGCGTGGCGCGCGGTGAACTTCCAGGTGAAGGTGAGCTGTTGCCCCGCCGTGACCGCGGTGGAGGGCCAGTTGCCGCCGCGCGGGGCGTCCAGCTCGGCGAACCGGGAGTTGCCTCCGGCGCAGATCGCGCCGTCGGCCGGCCCCCTGGCCGGGAAGCCCTTCGGGCCCTCGACGCTCTGCGGCTCCCACTGGATCTCACCGCAGCCGGTGACGGTGCCCGCCGCACAGAGCGCGGCCCGGCTGGGCGGGGTCGTGATGTAGCCGTGCGACTGCGCCGGCAGAGCCAGCGTGAGCGGTACCGCGAGCGCGGCCAGCACCGCCCCGACGATATGACGTTTGCGCATGGTGCTCCTCCGTGGGGGTGGATGGAGAGTGCGCCGGGCGCAGTCACACGCGCATGGGGGTGCGGCGGACCAGGGGTCTTGGGGGCGACCTCTGGCATGCCTGCGCCAGGTCGGTGCTCACACGGTAGGAGCCGCCACCGGGGCCGTCAATGGTCTGAACCACTTTTGCAGCAGTCAACAGCCCTGCTCCACAGCGGAGTTGAACGACAAAGGCCCCGCCCCCGGATATCCGGAAAGCGGGGCCCGAGCGTCTCCGGGCTTACTTCTTGCCCTGGTTCTTGACCGCCTCGATGGCGGCCGCGGCGGCGTCCGCGTCCAGGTAGCGGCCGCCCTTGGTGACGGGCTTGAAGTCGGCGTCCAGCTCGTACACCAGCGGGATGCCGGTCGGGATGTTGAGGCCGGCGATGTCCTCGTCGGAGATGCCGTCCAGGTGCTTGACCAGCGCGCGCAGGCTGTTGCCGTGGGCGGTGACCAGGACGGTCTTGCCGGCGGCCAGGTCCGGGACGATGGCGTCGTACCAGTACGGGAGCATCCGGTCGACGACGTCCTTCAGGCACTCGGTGGCCGGACGCAGCTCGCTCGGGATGTCGGCGTAGCGGGCGTCACCGGCCTGCGAGTACTCGGCGTCGTCGGCCAGCACCGGCGGCGGGGTGTCGTAGGAGCGGCGCCACAGCTGGAACTGCTCCTCGCCGAACTCGGCCAGGGTCTGGGCCTTGTCCTTGCCCTGGAGGGCGCCGTAGTGGCGCTCGTTCAGGCGCCAGCTGCGGCTGACCGGGATCCAGTGCCGGTCGGCCTTGTCCAGGGCGATCTGCGAGGTGCGGATGGCGCGGCGCAGCAGCGAGGTGTGCACCACATCGGGGAAGAAGCCCTCGGCGGCGAGCAGCTCGCCACCGCGTGCGGCCTCCTTCTCGCCCTTCTCGTTGAGGTCGACGTCGACCCAACCGGTGAACAGGTTCTTCTGGTTCCACTGGCTCTCGCCGTGGCGGAGGAGGATGAGTCGGTACGTCGTGTCAGCCATGGCGCCCAGCTTAGTGGAGGCGGGAAAAACCCCCTGGTCGGGACCACCCCCCCTGTGTAATGTGTGCACAGCACTTGTGCCACTTACCTCGACCGCTGTCCGGACCCACGGGTACCGCTCAGCGGCACGCCTGCCGCCGGGAGCCCGACATGCCCCATCTGCCCGTCTCCGCCCGTGTCCGCCGAGCCGCGAGCGAGACGATGGGCGGTCTGCCGCGGCAGTTCTGGTGGCTCTGGACGTCGACCCTGATCAACAAGCTGGGCGCGTTCGTGGTGACGTTTCTGGCGCTGTACCTCACGACCGACCGCGGGTACTCGGCCTCGTACGCGGGTCTGGTCGCCTCGCTGTTCGGCCTCGGCTCGGCGATCGCCTCCATCGGCGCCGGGGTGCTGACCGACCGGATCGGGCGCCGCCCGACGCTGGTCGCCGCCCAGCTCGGCACCGCGCTGTTCACGGCGGTGCTCGGCTTCACCGACGGCCAGGTGGCGATCGCCGTGGTCGCCTTCCTGGTGGGCCTGTGCAACAACGCGACCCGGCCGGCCACCTCGGCGATCATCGCGGACATCGTGCCCGCCGAGGACCGGGTCCGCGCCTACGCGCTGAACTACTGGGCGATCAACATCGGCTTCGGCATCTCGGCGGCCGCCGCCGGGCTGATCGCCACCCACGGCTATCTGACCCTGTTCCTGCTGGACGCGCTCTCCACCCTGATCTGCGCGGTCGTGATCTTCGTCCGGATCCCCGAGACCCGGCCGGACACCCCGGCCGGCCCCGCGGACCAGCCCGCGGTCGGCCTCGGCACGGTCTTCCGGGACACCCGCTTCATGGCGGTGGTCGGGCTCATGCTGCTGCTCGCGCTGGTCGCCCAGCAGGGCAGCACCACCCTGGCCGTGGACATGGGCCGGGCCGGGATCTCGGCCACCCAGTACGGCCTGGTGATCGGCCTCAACGGCCTGCTGATCGTGCTGCTGCAGATCCCGCTCACCCGCTGGATGGAGGGGCGCGACCGGACGGCGCTGCTGGTCGCCAGCGCGCTGCTGATCGGCTGGGGCTTCGGGCTGACCGCGCTGGCCGGTTCCTCCGCGTGGTTCTACGCGTTCACCGTCGCGGTCTGGACGATCGGCGAGATCCTGAGCGCGCCGACCATGATGGGCCTGGTCGCGGAGCTGTCGCCGACCCATGCCCGCGGCCGCTACCAGGGCGTCTACTCGCTGTCCTGGTCGCTCGCGTCGTTCCTCGGCCCGGCGGTCGGCGGTGTGCTGCTGGAGCAGGCCGGCAGCGGGGTGACGTGGGGCGCCTGTGCGGTCTGCGGCACCCTCGCGGCGGTGGGCTACGCCGTGCTGGGCCGGCGGCCCGGTGCGGCGACGGCCGCCGCGGTGGCGGCCGACCCGAAGACGGACGCCGCGACGGAGCCCGCCGCGGCCCGCGCTAGCTAGGCCCGGCCGGGTCCGTCGCGGGGGCGGCGAGGTGGGCGAAGGCGGCCAGGTTGCGGGTCGACTCCCCGCGCTTGGTCCGCCACTCCCACTCGCGCCGGATCGACGAGGCGAAGCCCAGCTCCAGCAGCGTGTTGAACGGCTCGTCGGCGTTCTCCAGCACCGTTCCGAGCAGCCGGTCCACGGTGTCCGCGGTGAGTGCCTCCAGCGGGAGCCGGCCCGTCAGGTAGACGTCGCCGAGCGGGTCGATCGCGTACGCGACGCCGTACAGCCTGGTGTTGCGCTCCAGCAGCCAGCGGTAGACGCCCTCGTGGTTCTCGTCCGGGCGGCGGATCAAGAAGGCGTTCACCGAGAGGGTGTGGTCGCCGACCCGCAGGGCGCAGGCGGTGCTCAGCTTCCGGGTGCCCGGAAGGCTCACGACCAGCGTGTACGGGTCGGCGGCGGCCGGCTCCCAGGTTGCCCCGGTGTCGTCCAGGGCGGTGCGCAGGAGGGTCAGGGCCTCGTCCTTGGTGCGGATTGCCATGGGGGTGACGTTACTCGGCGGTACCGTCGCGCGCAGCAGCGACCGCGCCCGCCGGACGGTCGGTCACCCCCGGCGGCCGCTACCCCGGGCGGTCACACCAGCCGCAGGCGGGAGCCGGTGAGCCGGCCCGCCGGGCGGGCCAGGCTGCCGGCGTAGACCTCGGCGGTGGTCGCCGCCGCGGTGTCCCAGCCGAAGCCGGCCGCGTGCCGGGCCGCCGCCTCGCCCTGCCGGGCCACCAGGGCCGGCTCGGTGACGTACGGCTCCAGTGCGTGCGCCCAGGCCAGCGGGTCGTGGCCGTGCACCAGCGTCCCGGTGCGGCCGTCCCGGACGGCCACCGGAAGACCGCCGACCGCGGCCGCCACCACCGGTGTGCCGCAGGCCTGCGCCTCCAGGGCGACCAGCCCGAAGGACTCGCTGTACGAGGGCATCACCAGCGCCGTCGCGGCCCGGTACCACTCGGCGAGCAGGGCCTGGCCGACCGGCGGGTGGAACCGGACCACGTCGCCGATGCCCAGTTGGGCGGCCAGCTTGTGCAGGCTCTCCGGCCGGGCCAGCCCGGTGCCGGACGGGCCGCCGACCACCGGCACCACCAAGCGCTCGCGCAGCTGCGGCCGGCGCTCCAGCAGCGCGGCGACGGCGCGCAGCAGCACGTCCGGGGCCTTCAGCGGCTGTATCCGGCCGGCGAAGAGCAGGACGGCCGCGTCCTGCGGCAGGCCGAGGCGGGCCCGCGCGGCGCTCCGGGCGCCCGGTCCGCCGGGGCGGAAGACGTCCAGGTTGACGCCGGGGTGGACGACGGCGAGCTGGTCCGGTCGGGCCGCGTAGTGCAGCGCCAGCTCGGCGGCCTCCTCGGTGGTGTTGGCGATCAGCCGGTCGGCGGCCTCCACCACCTGGGTCTCGCCGATGACGCGGGCGGCCGGTTCGGGGGTGTCGCCCTCGGCCAGCGCGGCGTTCTTGACCTTCGCCATGGTGTGCATGGTGTGCACCAGCGGCACTCCCCAGCGCTGGGCGGCCAGCCAGCCGACCTGGCCGGAGAGCCAGTAGTGCGAGTGCACCAGGTCGTAGTGGCCGGGGCGGTGGCCGGCCTCGGTGCGCAGCACCCCGTGGGTGAAGGCGCAGAGCTGGGCCGGCAGGTCCTCCTTGACCAGGCCCTCGTAGGGTCCGGCGGTGACGTGGCGGACCAGGACCCCGGGGGCCAGCTCGACGGTGGGGGCGTCGTCCGAGCAGATCGCCCGGGTGAACACCTCAACCTCGATGTCGAGGTCGGCGAGCCGCTTGGCGAGCTCCACGATGTAGACGTTCATGCCGCCCGCGTCACCGGTACCGGGCTGGTGGAGCGGCGAGGTGTGGACGCTGAGCATCGCTATCCGGCGCGGGCGGCGCTGGCGGCCCGTGACGAGCGACTGGATCCGGCCGCGTGCCGACGGGGTCGGCTGGGCACGGCGTACCGGACGGACGGGGTGCTGGATCACCTGGCTGAAGCCTCCTCTGTGCTGCCCGGTCTCTGCAGCCTTCTGGCCTGCGGTCTGCTGCTCGGTCTGTGCGCGTCCGCCCATGCCGCACCGCCGCGCCGTGGCTGCGGCGCGGCGGTGTGCTGCCCCGTCCGGGCACACATCACCACCAGTGTGCCAACCACCTGGTCACCGATCGGCATTCCCGTCTCGGCCGATGAGATGGCGCGACGGCGGCTGCGGGCCGGACCCGGGTGGTGGACCGGGGGCGGGCGGGGCCGGGCGGGCGCGCCCGGCGCACCCGGTGCGGGGCGACCGCCGGAGGGCGGCGGGCGGGGCTCCGCGTACCCTTCTGGGCATGCCCGCCTCCTTCGACTCCGCCGCCGCGCCCGCCCGCGGGCGCCCGGGGCGGCCGGTGGGAACGGTCACCCGGGGAACCACCAACACCAACCGGCTCCGTCGGATGGACCGCTGGATCGCCCACACGCTGGGCCCGGCGCTGCGCTCCGCCAACCGTCCCCCGGTGGCCGTCGACCTGGGGTACGGCGCCGCGCCGTGGACGGCGGTCGAGCTGTCCGGTCGGCTGCGGGCGGTGCGCCCGGACGTCCGGGTGGTGGGGATCGAGATCGAGCCGGAGCGGGTGGCGGCGGCGCTGCCGTACGCCGAGCCGCCGCTGCTGACCTTCCGCCGCGGTGGTTTCGAGGTGCCGCTGGACGGCGGCGCTCCGGCCGGGCTGATCCGGGCCGCCAACGTGCTGCGGCAGTACGACGAGTCCGCGGTGGCCGGGGTCTGGGAACGGCTCTGCGCCCGGCTGGCCCCGGACGGCCTGCTGGTCGAGGGGACCTGCGACGAGATCGGGCGGCGGCACGTCTGGGTCGCGCTCGGTCCGGAGGGCCCCCGGACGGTCACCTTCGCGGCCCGGCTCGGCGGGCTGGGGCAGCCGTCCGACCTGGCCGAGCGGCTGCCGAAGGCGCTGATCCACCACAACGTGCCGGGTCGCCCGGTGCACGCCTTCCTCGGCGACTTCGACCGGGCCTGGGCGGCGGCGGCGCCGTACGGGGCGTTCGGCGCCCGGCAGCGCTGGGTGGCCGCGTGCACGGCGCTGGCGGGCAGCTGGCCGCTGGTGGACGCGCGCGGGCGCTGGCGGCAGGGCGAGGTCACGGTGCCCTGGACGGCGCTCGCGCCGTAGCCCCGGAGCGCTCCGCGGGCGGTCCGAGCGACCCGGGAGCTGGTGAGCGAGCACGGGGATTCACTCGAACGAGTTATCGAATACCTCTGGCGTGTTGACGCCCCCTCACGCCACCATGGGGACACCCGAGCGGCACCGCCACGGCCGCCCGGGGCACCGACCGCTCAACCACCCGGGGCACCGGCCGCTCGACCACCCGACCCGCCCCGCTCGACCTCGTTCAACCTGTGCAGCTCCGCCTCGAACACCCCGTACGCCTCCGCCCCGAACAGCACGAACCGCACCTCGTCCAGCTCCGCCTCCGCCCCCGGCCGCCGGCCCCGCACCAGGCCGGCGACGGTGCCGAGCGCGATCCGGGCCGCGTCCTCCAGCGGCCACCCGTACACCCCGGCGGACACCGCCGGAAAGGCCACCGAGCTCGCGCCGAGACCCACAGCCGTCCGGAGCGACTCGCGATAGCAGGAAGCCAGCAGCTCGGCCCTGCCGTCGTAGTCCTCCGCCCGATAGACCGGCCCCACCGTGTGCACCACCCAGCGGGCCGGCAGCCGCCCGGCCGTCGTCGCCACGGCCTGCCCGGTGGGCAGGCCCTTGCCCCAGTGCGAGGCGCGCAGCCGCCGGCAGTCCTCCAGGATCAGCGGCCCGCCCTTGCGGTGGATCGCACCGTCCACCCCGCCGCCGCCCAGCAGGGAGGAGTTGGCGGCGTTCACCACCACGTCCACCTGCTGTTCCGTGATGTCACCCTCGACCAGAGTGATCCGCGTCACCATCGTCCAATCCTTTCCTGCCCGCTCCCGCGCCTGCCGGTACGGGCCCCGGCCGTCGTCCTCGTCCATCCATCACACCGCCACCGGCGTGGCAATAGCCACAACGGCGCCGGTCGGCCAGAGAAATCCCCGGAGATCACGTTATGGTCGCGAGACATTCCCCGACGCACGGTGCCAGGCGGGCACTGCGGACGGACTCCGACCGTTACGCACTCGGGGAAAGGGAGGATCAACCGATGCCCGCAACGGGAGACGGGCGGGTACCTGGTACCGCAGACCTGCCGGGCGCCCTCGACGGCGCCCTCTCCAGTCATGCCCGCAAGCGGACCGGTCCCGCCGAGCAGCCGGCCGGACGCGTCATCGTCACTCCCCAGATACCTCACCCCCGGGCGAACGCCGGCAGTGCCCTCCCCTCCCCCGCGTCCTCCCCGGTCGGAGCCCCCACCCCCTCCGCCGCACCGCTCAAGCTGCTGGTGATCGAGGACGACGCCTCCGACGTCCAGCTGATCAAGGCCGCGGTGGCCGACAGCGGCACCTCCATCGAGGTCCACTGGGCCCGCGGCCTGGAGCAGGCCACCGAGCTGCTGGGCAGCGCCCCGTCGTGGAGCCGGCGCGTCCGCGCCCGCGGCAGCGACTTCAGCTGCGTCCTGCTCGACCTCGCCGCCCCCGCTGATCTGGCGCACCCCTCGGACGCCTCCGACGGCCTGGAGGGCCTGCACGAGCTGCTCCGCCGGGCCCCGCACACCGCCGTCGTGGTGCTCACCGACGCCGCCGGAGCCGAGCTGGGCGCCGCCGCCGTGGCGGCGGGCGCCCAGGACTTCCTGATCAAGAACGAGACGGACGGCCCGCTGCTGGCCCGGGCGCTGCGCTACGCGGTCGAGCGCAGGCGGGCCGACGAGTCGCAGCGCCGCCTGGTCGAGGCCGAGCTGCGCGGCCAGGAGAACGCCCGGCTCCAGCGCCACCTGCTGCCCACCCCGCTGCTGGACGGCGCCGGCCTCTCCTTCACCCGGCGCTACCGCCCCGGCCGCCGCCGCGCCCTGCTCGGCGGCGACTTCTACGACGCCGTCCGCACCGACGACGGCACCGTCCACGTGGTGATCGGCGATGTCTGCGGACACGGCCCCGACGAGGCCGCTCTCGGGGTGGCCCTCCGGATAGCGTGGCGCACCCTCGTCTTCGCCGGCCTCACCGGCGAGGCCCTGCTGACCACCCTCCAGCACGTCCTGGAGCACGAGCGGCGCAGCGACGAGATCTTCGCGACGCTCTGCATGCTGGTCATCGAGCCCGGCGGGGGCCCCGGCGAGCTCACCTCGCTCGGCGCCGCCGAGTACGCCCGGCTCTATCTGGCCGGCCACCCCTCGCCGCTGCTGCTGAGCCGGGACCGCAAGCCCGTGATGCTCCCCGCCGAGCTCGCCGGGCCCGCGCTGGGCCTGCTGCCCTGCGACGACGGCCAGGCGGTCTGGCCCGCGCACCGGGTCGAACTGCCGCCCGGCTGGCGACTGTTGCTCTACACCGACGGGCTGATCGAAGGCCGGGTCGGCGCCGGCTCCCGCCGCCTCGGCCAGGACGGACTGGCCGATCTGATCGGCGACCACCAGTCCGCCGGTCTGACCAGGGGCCGACTGGTCGACAGCGCCATCGCCGAGGTCGAGGAGCTCAACGGCGGCGCGCTGACGGACGACGTCGCCGTGCTGCTGCTGGAGCGCAACCCCGTCCAGCTGATCCTGGGCTGACCCGGACGGCGACGAGCCCCGGCGCGCGGGACGTCCCGCGCGCCGGGGCTCGATGTCTGTCGCCCTGCCGGCGCTCTACCAGGGCCCGTACGGCCCCATGTTGCGCCGGTCGTCCCGTCCGCCGCCCCGGTTGGTCAGCTCCCGGATCGCCGGACGCACGTCGACCATGTAGACGATCGCCGCGACCAGGCCGCCGAGGGTCAGGAAGCTGGTCAGGAAGTTCGCCCCGAAGAGCAGGTCCAGCCCGAACGCGACACCCAGAAGGGCCAGCCAGAACGGCTTGGTCTTCTTGTCGGCCGCCCGGTAGCCGTCCTCCGGACGGGTGGCGGCGTCGAGAAGCGCGAACAGCTTGAAGCCCAGGATGGCGATGGCCAACCACCAGAACGGATTCAGGTAGTCCAAGTCCAGCAACTGGACCAGTCCGCCCATCACGGCCTCCTCTTCGTCTCGGCTCCGGCACCTTGCCCGCCCATCCTGGCACGGCGCGGCGGGCGGCAAGGGGTCAACGTACCGGGCTCACCTGATGTGCCCCGGCGGGCCGGTCCGCAACCGGCCGCAGTCTGCTACTCGGCGGTCTTCCGCGCGCGGGCGGCCTTCTTCGGCGCGGGCGCGGGCGCGTCCTCGGCCGCGTCGTCCTCGACCAGCTCCGCCTCGACCGGCTCCTGCTCGGCCTTCGCGTCGGCCGGCTGCGGCTCGGCGAGCTCGCCCGGTCGGCCCCGGTCCACGACGCCCTTGCCGCGCTCGGCCAGCTCGTCGTAGGCCTCCTTGGCCTTCACCGCGAGCTCGACGGCCCGGCCGACCTGCTGGAGGGCGAAGGTCTGCGCCTTCTCCTGCAGCACCTTGAGGTCGGTCGGCAGCGTGGTGACGCCGTCCGCGACCTTCGCCTGCGCCTCGACCAGCCGGGCCTGGGCCTCCTGGAGCGCGGCGGTGGCCTTCTCCTGGGTGCCCTTGCGGTCCGCCGCCAGCGCCTCGACCTTGCCTGGCACCTCGCGCAGCTTCTCGTAGGCGAGGTCGCCTGCGCCTGCGAGGGCGTAGAGCGGGGTCGGGTCGCTCAGGGTCTTCTTGATCTCGTCCGTGATCGGCATGGCCGGTCCTCCCGGTGTCTAGGTTTCTGGGCCATCGGCTTGCGGGCCGTCGGCTTGCGGGCCGTCGGACGCCGCGTCCTTGTGAGCGGCGTTCTCCTTGAGGAAGGCGTCGTAGACCGCGAGCAGCGCCTGCTTCTGCTGCTCGTTGATCAGCGGATCGGCCAGGATCGAGGCCCGTAGCTCCAGGCCCTCGCCCCGCCGCTCCTCCAGGATCCCGGCCTGGACGTACAGCGTCTCCGCCGAGATCCGCAGCGCCTTCGCGATCTGCTGCAGGATCTCCGCGCTCGGCTTGCGCAACCCTCGCTCGATCTGGCTGAGGTAGGGGTTGGACACGCCGGCGGCCTCCGCCAGCTGCCGCAGCGAGTACTGCGCGTTCCTCCGCTGCTCGCGGATGTACTCGCCCAGCGAACCGACATTCAGTGAGGCCATGCCACCACCCTGCCCCACCGTGCTTGCAAATGCAAGCACGGTGCTAGCAGTAGCAAACGTTCCTGATGGCGGGCGTGCCGAGGGGCGTAGCCGGGCTCGGGGCTCAGACGGGTTCGGGGATCCGGATCGGCATCAGCAGGGAGAAGGTGCCGTCCCGGCCGGGGGTGCGGATGGCGAGCGGTGCGATGGGGCCGCCGAGTTCGAGCACCAGCTGCTCGGGGGCCCCGGCCCGGAGGGCGTCCAGCAGGAAGTCGCGGTTGACCGCCACCCGGAGGCCGTCACCGACCGGGCCGCCGCCGTCGGCCGGGGCGATGGCGAGGCGGCCGCCCCCGTCGACGGTGAGCACGGTGACCTCGCAGGCGGCTCCGTGCGGACCGGAGGGCAGGCTGCGGGTGGCCCCGGACTCGACGGCGCTGCGCAGCTCGGCGGCGGACAGGCCGATCCGGTGGCCCGGGTCGAGGCGGACCAGTGGACGGTAGTCGGGGTAGTCGTGGTCCAGGGTGGCGCCCTCGATCCGGTGGCCGCCGATCTCGGCCCGGACCAGGCCGGTGCCGAGGGTCAGCTCCGCCTCCTCGGCACCCGCGCCGAGCAGCGCGCGGATGCCGTCGGCCAGGGCGGTCGGGACGACCACGCCGGCCGGGCCGGGCTCGGACGGGGCGCCGTGGACGGGCAGTTCGGCCAGGGCCAGCCGGTAGCGGTCGGTGGCGACCAGGCGCAGCACCCCGCCGTCCAGGTCGAAGAGCACGCCGGCCAGCACCGGCAGTCCGGGATCGTGGCCGACGGCGAAGCGGACGGCGTCCAGGGCGGCGGCCAGTTCCTCGGCGGCGACGGTGAAGCGGTGTTCGGCGGGCGTGGCGGTCACGGGGTTCTCCCTCTGGTCGATCAGCGCTCGGATCAGGGAGAGCTCCCGGCGGGCGTCGGCGAGGCCGTCCTCCAGCCGGCGCAGATGCGCGGCGACCACCCGGTGTGCGGCCCCGGAGCCCGAGGCGGCGCCGAGCACGGCCCGGATGTCGGCGAGCGGCAGACCCACCCGCCGCAGCCGGCAGAGCAGCCGGGCGTCGGCGAGTTGCCGCGGCCCGTACCAGCGGTAGCCGCTCTGCGGGTCGACCCAGGCCGGGGTGAGCACGTCGGCGCCGTCGTAGAAACGCAGCGCGCTGACGCCCAGGCCGCTGTCGCGGGCCAGTTCGCCGATGCTGCGCAGGTCGCTCTCCATACCGGGGGACTCTGGGGTCTCGACCAGGTCGAGGGTCAAGCCGGGCCGGGGGCGTCGCCGGTCCCGGCGGGGTTGCCGGCCCGGCGGCAGGCGGCCCCTGCGCGGGCCCGGGCGACCGCCCCGAAGGCGGAGAGGTCCGGTCCGGCGGAGGTGTCGATCACCCGGGCGACGCTACCGCACCGGGGTCCGGGGAGAGCCCGGCCGGGCGGGCCGGAGGCGCGGTCGGCCCCACCCGGCGCGCCCGTGCGGCCTCAGGCCCGGAAGTGCTCGTAGGCCGGGGCCAGCAGGTCGGCGAGGTCGCTGCCGCGCACGGTGATCCCGGACGGGCCGAGCCGGCGCAGTGAGGGCTCCTCCGGGTCGTCCTGCGCGGGGGCCCCGAGGGTGAAGTCGCCGCGCCAGTAGTCGGCGACCGTCACCGTCTCGGCCGCGGTGTCGTCCTGGTCCGTCATCGCTCCTCCTCCTCGGCCACCGCGTCCCGGGAGAGGGTGACCAGTTCGTGCAGCGCCTCTGCGGAGAGGCCGGTCAGCCACTGCTCGCCCTCCCCCACCACCGCCTCGGCCAACGCGCGCTTGCCCGCCAGCAGTTCGTCGATCCGCTCCTCGATCGTGCCGACGCAGACCAGTCGGCGGACCTGGACGTCCCGGCGCTGGCCGATCCGGAACGCCCGGTCGGTGGCCTGCTCCTCCACCGCGGGGTTCCACCAGCGGTCGAGGTGCACCACCTGGTTGGCGGCGGTGAGGTTGAGGCCGGTGCCGCCGGCGCGCAGCGAGAGCAGGAACACCCGTGGCCCGTCCGGGGACTGGAAGCGGTCCACGAGTTCCTGGCGGCGCGCCCGGGACACCCTGCCGTGCAGGTGGAGCACCTCCTCGCCGAGCCGGCGGGCCAGGTGCGGCTGGAGCATCGCGCCGAACTCCGCGTACTGGGTGAAGACCAGCGTCCGGTCACCGTCGGCGAGGGCCTGCGCGAGGATCTCCTCCAGTCGGGCGACCTTGCCCGACCGATCGCCCAACGCCGAACCGTCGTGCAGCAGTTGGGCCGGGTGATTGCAGGCCTGCTTGAGTTTGCCGATGGCCGCCAGCACGGTGCCGCGCCGCTGTACGCCCTTGATGCCCTGCACCCGCTGCAACAGGTCGGCCACCACGGCCTGGTAGAGACCGGCCTGCTCGGCGGTGAGGTTGCACCAGACGGTCATCTCCTGCTTGGCGGGCAGCTCGGCGGCCACCGCCGGATCGGACTTGAGCCGTCGCAGCACGAACGGGCCGCTGCGGCGCTGGAGTTCGGCGGTGAGGTCGGGGTTGCGGTGCAGTTCGACCGGAATCGCGTAGCGCTCCTTGAAGCGCTCGGCCGAACCGAAGAGGCCGGGGTTGGCGAAGTCCAGGACGGCGTGCAGCTCGGCCAGCCGGTTCTCCACCGGCGTGCCGGTCAGGGCGATCCGGTGCACGGTGACCGGCAGGGCGCGGATCGCCCGGGACTGGGCGGTACCGAGGTTCTTGATGTGCTGCGCCTCGTCGGCGACCACGCGGCGCCAGCGGACCGCGCGCAGTGCCGCGAGGTCGCGCTGGACCAGGCCGTAGGTGGTGACGACCAGGTCCGCTCCCGCGGCGGCGGCGCGCAGTTCGTCCTCGGCGAGGCGGCCGGAGCCGTGGTGGACGTACAGCCGCAGACCGGGGGCGAAGCGCTCGGCCTCCCGCTGCCAGTTGCCGACCAGGGACATCGGGCAGACCAGCAGGGTCGGCCCGGTGGCGCCCTCGGCTCGCTCCACGGCGAGCAGGGCCAGGGTCTGGACGGTCTTGCCGAGGCCCATGTCGTCGGCCAGGACGGCGCCGAGGCCGAGGCCGGCGAGTCCGCGCAGCCAGGCCAACCCGCGTTCCTGGTAAGGGCGCAGGGTGGTGCCGAAGTCGGCCGGGAGCACCGTCGCGGGGGCGGCGGCGGCGCGCCCGGCGAGCAGGTCGCCGAGCGGACCGGCCGCCCGGACGGCGGTGACCGGCAGGCCGGCCACGGTGGCCTCGGGGTCGAGGGCGGTGCGCAGCAGACGGGCGGTGGACATCACGCCGTCGCGGCGGTGGGCGAGGAAGGAGAGCGCGGCGGCGATCTGCGCGGGGTCGGCCTCGATCCACTTGCCGCGTACCCGGACCAGGCCCTGTTTGGCGGCGGCGAGGTCGGCGAGCTCCTGCTCGGTGAGCGGGGCGGCGTCGTCGCCGAGGGCGGCCTGCCAGCGGAAGGCGACCACCGCGTCCCGGTCCACCTGGGCGGCGACGGCGAGCGAGCCGGGGGCGGGGGGCGTGGTGGTCTGCAGGGCGAGCCCGAGCCGGGGGCGGCGGCGCCACCAGGCGGGCAGCAGCACCCCGAAGCCGGCTTCGGCCAGGGCGGGGGCGGCGGTGCGCAGGAAGTCCAGCGCACCGGCCCGGTCGATGGTCAGCGCGGCCGGGCGGGCGCGGTGGCGCAGCCGGTCCAGGGCAGGCCAGCGGTGGGCGGCCCTGGCCAGCTCGGCCGCGAGGACGCCGGCCGGGTCCTCCGCCGCCCGGGCGAGGGCGGCGAGCGAGGAGCCGCCCTCGTGCAGGTCGGCGGCCCGGACCAGCAGGGAGGGCTCGTCGACGGCCTGGAGCAGGAGCTCGACCTGCCAGTGGTCGTCGGAGGGCTGCCCCTCGGGGTCGTCCGGGTCGGGTCCGATCGGCTCCAACAGCCGGAAGCAGAGCCGCAGTCGGGGCTCGGCGGGTTCGGCGGCGGCGTACCAGGCGGCGATCCGGCGCTGCAGTTCGGCGAAGTCGTCCGCGCCGTGGCCGGGGGCGCCGGAGCGGCCGGGCCCGGACACAACGGCGGATGCCGATGCGGGGGCGGGGGCGGATACGGGGGCAGGGGCGGCTGCGGACGCGGCTGCGGGGGCGGATCCGCCGGGGGCCTGCGCATCGGCACGGCCGGGCTCCGGCGCGGGGGCGAGCCGGCCGTCCGCCGAGGACAGGGCGGCGAGCCAGCGTTCGGCGGCGCCCGCGCGGGCGGTGGCGGGCGGGCGCAGCGACGCCGGGGGCGCGTCGGCGAGGGCGGCCCGGGCTTCGGCGTCCACCAGGGCGGTCAGGGCCGCCGCCAGCAGCTCCTCCGCATCGCGCCCGGACGCGCCGCCGACCGGCCACTCGCCCCGGCCGACCGGCGGGCAGCCCGCCGCCAGCGCGGCGGCCTCGCGGCGCTCGGCCGGGCCCGGGTCCGGTCGCCAGCGGGCGTGCGGGGCGCCGTCCTCCCACACCGCCACCGGCAGCACCCGGCCCCGGCCGACCGTCCGCCAGGCGAGGTCGTGGACGCCGGTGAGCCAGCGCAGCGACGGTCCGTAGGTGACCTCGACCCGGCCGGCGCCGGGGAGTTCGGCGCCGGTGACGGCCCAGTGCGGGTCGAACACCTCACCGAGCAGCTGGGCGGCCGACGCCGCGCCGAACAGCAGCGCCGGCACCCGCCACGGCTGCAGGACGGCGGCCCCGCGCCGGGGCGTGACCGGCAGGTCGGGGGACGGCGCGGGCTGCCCGCCGACGGTGGGCAGCAGCAGGGTGGACCACCGCTCGGGGGCCTGCCCGGCCAGCCAGCCCAGACCGGGGCCGATGCCGCCCAGCAGGGCGGCCAGTTCGCCGGCCGGGAGGGCGTAGCCGTGGGCCCGCGGGGCGGGCCGGTCGGCCGGCTCGTGTCCGGCCTCGTAGGCCCGGGCGTCCTCGGCCCAGAGCGCCAGCCGCCCGTCCGCCCGCCAGAGCGCGTGCAGGACGAACATCGGCGGGCCTCCGGGGTCTCGCGGTACGGACCTTCGAAGGGTATCCGGCAACGGAGGCACCAATGAGGACAGGAACTGTCCTAGATCGTGGATACCTTCCGTACTACCGAAGCGGGGAGCCCGCGGCGGGAACCCCACCGACGAGAGGTCGACCACGATGCCCACCCTGGTGAACGCCGAGACCGACGAGCGCGACGCCCTGTTCTCCTTCCTGGAAGCCCAGCGCGGCGGGCTGCGACGGGCCGCCCTCGGCCTGACCGAGGAGCAGGCCGCCGCCACGCCGAGCGCCAGCGCCCTCTCGGTGGCCGGCCTGATCAAGCACGTGGCGCTCTGCGAACGCCACTGGATCAGTGGCGTCCTGCTCGGCCGCGACCTGGGCGAACTGGACCACGCGGAGTCCTTCCGGCTCGGCGAGGGCGAGACCCTGGCCGGCTGGCTGAAGGAGTACGAGGAGATCGCGGCGGAGACCGAGGAGGCCGTCCGGGGCCTGCCCGACCTGGAGCACGACGCGCCGCTGCCGGTGGCGCCGTGGTTCCCGCCCGGCGCGCGCCGCTCCGCCCGCTGGGTGCTGCTGCACCTGATCGAGGAGACCGCCCGGCACGCCGGACACGCCGACGTCATCCGCGAGTCGCTGGACGGGCGGACCGCGTTCGAGCTGGTCGCGGCGGTGTTCGGACCGCTGGAGGACTAGGGCTCGCTCAGTCGGTCCCGGCGGATCGGCGCGCGGCGGCGGCCGACAGGGCCGTTCGGGTGGTTCCCGGGGCGTTCCCGGGAACCACCCGACGCCCATGGTTGAACTTTGAACGAAACGGGTCTATGGTGGAGCCAACAAGTTGAAGCCTAAACAAACGGCTTCCGACCCGAGGAGGAGCCATGGGCATCTTCAACCGCACCAAGACCACCACCGCCGTCGCCGTCGCCGAGGCCCCCGCCGGGCCGGAGCTGGGCCACCTCACCGGAGACTGGGCCATCGACACCACCCACAGCGAGGTCGGCTTCTCGGTGCGCCACGCGATGGTGACCAACGTCAAGGGCCGCTTCACCGAGTACGACGGCAAGCTCCACCTGGACGGGACGACGCCGACCAACTCCAGCGCCGAGCTGGTCATCAAGGTCGCGAGCATCGACACCAACCAGGCCCAGCGCGACGAGCACCTGCGCACCGGCGACTTCTTCGCCGCCGAGACCCACCCCGAGATCCGCTTCCGCTCCACCTCCGCCGAGCGGCTGCGCGGCGACTCGTACCGGATGACCGGCGAGCTGACCATCAAGGGCACCACCCGCCAGGTCGTCCTGGACCTGGACTACACCGGCAGCGCCACCGACGCGTACGGCGCCGAGCGGGTCGGCTTCGAGGGCTCGGCCGTCCTGGACCGCACCGACTGGGGCCTGACGTACAACGCCGCCCTGGAGACCGGCGGCGTCCTGATCGGCGAGAAGGTCAAGCTCAGCTTCGACATCTCCGCCGTCAAGGCGGCCTGACCCGACCGCCCGCCACCGCGTCGAGGACGCCTCGCCCCTGCCGACCCCCGAGCGGCAGGGGCGAGGTCGTCCCCGGCCACAACAACCGCCGGGGGCCCGGCAATCCCCGAACCGGCGGGAAAATCGTCAGACCGTCAGCAGCGCCGCGTCCGCGTCCGGCAGCCAGCTGCCCGCGGGGCGGCGCAGCCAGCCCTCGCGCGCGCCGAGCCCCGCCGCCGCCTCGGCCAGCGCCGCCAGCCCGGGGTGGCGCAGCTGCGGACGGCGCACCAGGCTGACCAGGCTGAGCGGCACCGGGTCGACCAACGGCACGTTCACCACGCCGGGGATCAGCGGTCCACCCGTGGTGGTCAGCATCGGATCACCGTGCCGGGTGAGGTAGCGGGCCGTCTCGTCGACCCCGACCGGTGGCACGTACGGCGCGGCCGGCACCAGCCCGTGCTCGCGCAGCAGCCGGGCCCCCAACTCGGCCCACTCGGTGGTGGCCGGGTTGCCGGCGCAGACGTCCACCGGGTGGTCCGCCAACTCCGCGAGACGCAGCACCGGCCGGTCGGCGAGCGGGTGGCCGACCGCCATCATCACCGAGATCCGCTCCAACCGCACCGGGGTCTGGTGGAGTTGGGCGCGCTGTCCGGCCGCCAGCCCGGCGAAGCGGCCGAACGAGACGTCCAGCCGGTGGGCCAGCAGCTCACCGGCCGCCGCCGCGAGGCCGCCGTGGAACCGGGCCAGGATCTCGCCCTGCGGCCAAGCGGCCCGGGCCTGTTCGAGGATCCGGGCGGAGGTCAGATCCGGTCCGGTGACATCGCTGTTCAGGTCGAGGAGCAGCGGGCGGTGCGCGGCGTCCGTGACGAGCTCGTCGTGCAGGTCCAGCAGGCTGCGGGCCTTGGGCAGCAACCGCAGTCCGGCCGGGGTGAGTTCGACGCTGCGGGTGGTGCGGGTGAACAGCGCGTCGCCGAACAGGTCCTCCAGTGAGCGGATGTCCCGGCTGAGCGCCTGCTGGGCGATGTGCAGGCGCTCGGCGGCCCGGCCGAAGTGGAGGGTCTCGGCGGTCGCGACGAAGCCGCGCAGCAGACGGGGGTGCAGGTCACGGGACATGGCGGCAGATTAACAACATGCTGTTGTGAGTGCGGCGAAACAGGTGTTGGACCGCCGGCGGGCGGCACCGCGAGGCTGGGGGCATCCACCCCCCTTCTCTTCGGAGCCCCATGCCTGTCTCCTACCGCCGGCTGTTCGCCCTGCCCGGCACCGCCGCCTTCACCCTGGCCGGGCTGCTCGCCCGCCTCCCGATGTCGATGACCGGCGTCGCCCTGGTGGTGCTGATCAGCGAACGGCGCGGCTCGTACGCGCTGGCGGGCACCGTCGCGGCGGCCGGGCTGGCCACCGGGGCAGTGGCCCTGCCGCTGCTCGGACGGCTGGTGGACCGGTACGGGCAGGCGCGGGTGACCGTACCGACCGTGCTGTACAACGCCGTTCCGCTCACCGGGCTGCTGCTCTGCGTCCGGTCCGACGCGCCCGACTGGACGCTGTACGCCTGCTGGGCGGCGTGCGCGGGCGCGCCGAACATGGGCGGCATGGCCCGGTCCCGCTGGGCGCACCTGTACCGGGCGGACCCGGCGGCCCGGCACCTGGCGAACTCCCTCGAACAGGCGTTGGACGAGCTGTGCTTCATGGCCGGGCCGGTGCTGGCGCTGCTGCTCTGCACCTCGGTGGCGCCGGAGGCCGGGCTGGTCACGGCCGGCGTGCTCGGCACCGCGGGCGCGCTGCTGTTCGCCGCCCAGCGGCGGACCGAGCCGCCGCTCGGCGGACCCGCCGCCGGGGAGCGGCACGGCTCGCCGCTCCGGGTGCCCGGGCTGCGGGTCCTGCTGCTGACCTTCCTGGCGACCGGCGTGATCTTCGGTTCGATGGAGGTCACCACCCTCGCGTACGCCGACGCGCTCGGCCACAAGCCGCTGGCGGGCGGGCTGCTGGGGCTGGTGGCGGGCGGCTCCTGTGCGGCGGGGCTGGTCTTCGGACTGCTGCGGCCGCGCCGGGCGGCGGGCACCCGCTTCCTGCTGGGGATCACGGCGATGGCGGGGCTGCTGCTCCTGCCGCTGGCGGCGGGGCTGGGCGGCGTTGGTCTCGGCGTGCTCGGGGCAGTGCTGTTCGTGGCCGGGTCGGGCACCGCGCCGACCATGGTCACCGGGATGACGCTGGTGCAGGAGCTGCTGCCGCAGCGGCAGCTGAACGAGGGCATGGCGGTCGCGGTGTCCGGCATCGTGGTCGGCATCTCGGCCGGCGCGGCCCTCGGCGGAACGGTCGCCGAACACGCCGCCCCCGGCACCGGCTACTGGCTGCCGGCCGGGGCCGCCACGCTGGCCCTGCTGATCGCCCTCACCGGCCGCCGCCACCTGCGGGTACCGCGCGACCGCGCCGCGACCGGGCCAGCCGGGTCAACCGGAACAGTGGGGACCGCCGGGACGGCAGGAAGCACCGGAACGCCCGAAAGCACCGAGTGCAGTGTCAGTGCCGCCCGCTAGCGTGCGGGCATGGAGACGGCGACCATCCGGTACCTGCGGGGCGATGCCACCGCGCCCCAGGGGAAGGGCGCGAAGGTCATCGCGCATGTCTGCAACGACCTCGGCGGCTGGGGTAAGGGCTTCGTGTTGGCCCTGTCGAAGCGCTGGCCGGAGCCGGAGGCGGCGTTTCGGCGCTGGCACCGGGAGCGCGCGGAGAACGACTTCGGCCTGGGCGCCGTACAGGTGGTGCAGGTCGAGCGGCTCGTCTGGGTGGCGAACATGGTCGGCCAGCGCGGCATCCGGACGGGCCGTTCGACGGGCGTGCCGGTCCGGTACGAGGCGATCGACGCCGCGCTGGAGCGGCTTTCCGGGCAGGCACTCGCGCTCGGCGCCTCCGTCCACCTGCCCCGGATCGGCTGCGGCCTGGCCGGCGGGCGCTGGGAGCTGGTCGAGCCGCTGGTGACGGCACGTCTGGTGGACCGGGGGGTGCCGGTGACGGTCTACGACACCGACTGACCCGCCACCGCGCGCAGTGCCTCGGCCGGCCAGGTGTACTCGTACTCGGGCAACACGTACCCGCCGGGGAAGACGCCCTCCTGCTCGGCGGTGCGGCGCCCGCCCTCGCGCTCGTAGAAGGCGACGGCGCGGGTGTTCCCGCACAGCACCTCCAGGTAGAGGTCGGCCCCGGGGTGCTGCCGCGCGACGTGCTCACACGCCGCGTGCAGCAGTGCGCGGCCGATGCCGCCGCCGGTACGGCCCGGCCGGATGTGCAGGTTGTCGAGCAGGACGCGCCCGTCCGGCTGCGGGACGACGTACGCGAAGCCCACGGCGTTCCCCGCCTCCTCGGCTATCAGGAGCTCGGGGGTGTTGGCCGGCTCGCCGTAGTCGACGGACAGCCGCAGCGCCCAGACCTCGTGCCGCTCGCCGGTGAGCCCGTCGCCGAGCGCCTCCTCCGGAACGATCCCGGTGTAGGCCGTGCGCCAGCTGCGGGCGTGCAGACCGGCGACGGCCGCGGCGTCCTGCGCGGTACCCCGACGAATGGTGGCGTTCATGTGGCGAGCCTCCCACATCTCGGACTTGAACATGTTCAACCCATACCTCTAGAGTCTCCCCATGCTTTTGAACGTGTTCGAAAGAGTCGGGGGCGAGGCGGCGGTACCGGATGCGGAGGGGGCATCCGGTGCTGTCCGCACCGACACCGGCTGGAGCTGAGCGATCCGGCTAGGCTCGTGGCCGTGGACGACCTGGCAGCGACGAACGGAACGAACGGCACCAGCGGCACGGACAGCCCGGAGGGGGCGGACGGTGCGCCGACGACGGCACCGCCCGCCGAGCCGCGCGGCAGCCGCGCCCAGCCGAAGACGGACAAGAGCGAGCAGACCCGCGCGCTGATCCTGGAGACGGCCATGCGGCTGTTCCAGGAACGCGGCTACGAGAAGACGACCATGCGCGCCATCGCCGCCGAGGCGGGCGTCTCGGTCGGCAACGCCTACTACTACTTCTCGTCGAAGGAATTCCTCATCCAGGGGTTCTACGACCGGATGACCTACGAGCACGCCGCCGACGCCCGCCGCCGGATGGCCGGGACCAAGGACTTCACCGAGCGCCTGGAGATCGCGGTGGCCTCCTGGGTCGACTGCGCGGCGCCGTACCACGAGTTCGCCGCCCAGTTCTTCCGCACCGCGGCCGACCCGACCAGCTCGCTGAGCCCGTTCTCCAACGAGTCCCACCCGGCCCGGGCCACCGCGGTCGAGCTGTTCCGCGAGGTGCTGACCGGCTCCGACCTCGCCCCCAAGCTGGACGCCGAACTCGCCGAGCTGCTGCCCGACCTGCTCTGGCTCAACCTGATGATCGTCGTCCTCTACTGGGTCTTCGACCGCACTCCGGACACCGAGCGCACCCGCGAGTACATCCACCGCTCGACCCCGATGGTCGCCCGGGTCATCAACCTCTCCCGCTACCGGGTGTTCCGCCCGATCGTCCGCGACGCCAAGGGCCTGATCCAGGACTTCATCCTCCCCACCATCGGGAAGACGGCCGTCAAGTAGCCCGACGGCCCCCGCCGCCGACCCGGTCGGGGGCGGCGGCGGGGGCCGCAAGGGTCCGCGAGGCGGCGGGACCGGTCAGAAGCTGTCCGGGTTCCAGGCGAGCAGCGGGGTGCGCAGCAGCAGGTCGGCGGCCGCGGCGGCGCCCGGACGGAGCTCGGTGACCAGACCGGCGGCCGCCAGCCTGGGCGCGGTCTCGCCGCCCAGGTAGAGCGAGCCGAGGGCGGCGGCGCCCAGGGCCAGGTCGGCGTCGTCCGTGGTGCGGGTGACCCGGCCGGTGCCGTCGGCGGCGGCCTCGACGGCCCAGCGCCCGGCGACGTAGCCGTCGCGGTCCGTGACGTCGAGCACGATCCGGCCGGGGGCGCCGTACGTCCGGGCGGAGAAGGCCGCCTCGACGTCGAGGACCCGCAGCCACATGAAGTCCGCGTTCTCCGCGTACGGGGTGGCCGCGCGCGGGTCCCTCAGCAGCAACGGCAGCGGATCGTCCGGGCCGATGTTCTCGATGACGACCTTGCGCACCCAGTCCACGGAGAGGACGAAGCGCCACAGCTCGGCGGCGGTGGCCCGGTCGAGGGCGAGGAAGTCGACGACGGTCAGGGTGCAGTTGGGGTAGCTGCCGTCCCAGCTGTCGTCCACCCGGTAGGCCGCGTAACCGGTGACGGTGCCCTCGGCGTCCCGGTGGACGGCCGCGAACGGCTCCTTGAAGTCGAAGCCGGGCACCTGGATCTCGCCGGTCTGGCGCTTCCACCAGATCTCGTCGCGGGCGATCGCGCCGGGCTGGGTGAGCCGCCAGCGGTCGTGCAGCTCGGGGCCCAGCTTGCGCATCTCCTCCATGGTGGCGAAGTCGACCCGCCCGCCGGGCACGGTGGGCAGGTCCGCCCGCAGGCCGCGGGCGCGCTCCAGGTCGACGTCCCAGCCGTGGCCGCGGGTGGCCGGGCCGAAGCCGAACCGGCCGTAGATGTTGTACTCGGCGGCGATCAGGATGGCGACCGGCAGGCCGCGCTCGTGGGCGGCCGCGAGGTCCCGGGTGATCATCCGGGAGAGCAGGCCGCGCCGCCGGTGGGTGGCGCTGACGGTGACGGAGGTGACGGCGTCCGCCTGGACGGTGGCACCTCCGGGGACGGTCAGCTCGGTGTCGAAACTGCGGAAGGTGGCGACGTGGCGTCCGCCGTCCACCGCCGCGAGCAGCCGGCCGGGCTGCCACTGCATCCGCCGGTAGTCGGCGGCGCTCTCCACGTGGGCCCGGAAGAACCCGAGGGCCAGCGCCCTGTCCCACGCGGCGATCTCGTCCTCGGCGATCGCGCGGATCTCGACCTCGGTCACGCCCTCTTGCGGTCGGCTGCTCCCCGGGTCACGGGTCGCGCCGTGCACATCGTTGCCCATCGGCCCACCGTACGACCGGGCCCCGCGGACGGCATCCCATTTATTCCGGCACCGTTCCGGGCGCCGGGGCAGGGCCACCGGCCGGGCCACAGACCACGAGCTACGGACCACGAGCTACGGGCTGCGGGCGACCGACCGGGCTACGGGCGGGCGTAGAAGTCCGGGGTGCCCATGATCCAGAGGCTGGCCTGCTTGACGGGCATGCCGGGGCGGGGTGCCTCGATCATCTGGTCCTCGCCGATGTAGAGGCCGACGTGGTGGATGTCGGCGGCCCGGCCGGTGTCGGTCCAGAAGACCAGGTCGCCGGGGCGGAGCTGGCGGTAGCCGATCGGGGTGCTCTGGGCGTACTGGTCGGCGGCGAAGTGGTTGAGCTGCCGGCCGGCCTGACGCCAGGCCATCATGGTCAGCCCCGAGCAGTCGTAGCCGCCGGGGCCCTCACCGCCCCAGACGTAGGGCAGGCCGATCCTGGAACGGGCGAAGGCCACGGCCGCGGCGGCGCCCTCCGCCGACCACGGGCGGGCGGCGGGCGGCGGCGCGGCCGCACCCTTGGCGACCTTCTCCGCCGCCACAGCGGCAACGGCGGCGGCAACGGCGGCTTCCGCGGCGGCGGCCTTCTCCGCGGCCGCCTTCTCCGCCGCCTCCTTCTCGGCGGCGGCCTTCTCCGCGGCGGCCCGGGCGGCCTCCTCCGCCTCGCGGGCCGCGATCGCCTCCAGCGCCTCCTGCCTCCGGCGCTCCAACTCGACGGTGGTGTTGCGGGCGGCGGCGAGGTCGACGAGCAGCTGTTCGCGGCGCAGGCCGACGGTGACGACCTGGGTCTGCTGCGCCGCGAGCCGCTCCTCCGCGCGCTGCCTGGCGGCGCCGACCTCGGCGGCGGCCCGTTCGGCGGCCTCCGCGGCCTGCCGGGCGGCGGTGGAGGCACGGGTGGCGGCGGCGGCCGTGGAGGTGGCCGCGTCCAGGATCTGGCGGGTCCGGTCGCTGGCGACGCCGACCACGGCGGCCTGGTCGCCGGCCGCGCGCGGACCGTGCGCGCCAAGCAGGGCGTTGATGGCGGAGAGCTCGGCGGTGGTGCCCTGGCGGTACGTTTCGGCGGCCAGCTGGGCGGCGCCCTCGGCGGCCTCGGCCCGCTCGGTCTCGGCCGCGGCGGCCCGCCGGGCGGCGGCGGACTCCTCGGTGCGGGCCCGGTCGAGCGCGAGCCGGGCGCCGTTGTACGCCTCGACGGCCTGCTCGGCGGCCCGGCCGTCCCGGTCGAGTTCCGCCCTGGCGGCGGCGAGCCCGGCCTCGATGGCGGCGACCGAGGCGGCCCGGTGGTCGGCCTCGGCCCGGGAGCGGTCGATGTCCTCGGTCGAGGGATAGGCCTCGTCTGCGGTGCCCGGACCGCCCGCACCCGGTCCCCCGGCACCCTGGCCGGCCGCAGCCGGGGCCGCGGCGTCCACCGGGGCGGCCTGGGAGTTCGGAGAGTTCGGGGAGTCGGGACCGGCCGGGGAGGCAGCGGCGGCGGGGAGCAGCCCGAGCAGGGCGGTGAGGGACAACAGGAGGGTCGGCAGGATCCTGCGCGCCACGGGTCAGCCCTTCTCATGCGCCCGGCGCCATACCGCCCTGGGGGCGGCCGGGCCTGACGATCCGGTGGAAACATCGCATCACGTGACAATTCAGTCACTCGCCGCAATATTCTCAAGCCCGGCGCTTTTCACACACCAACCCCGCACCGCCGACCGAGTGATCCATCGGATGATCCGACTGCACCTCATCTTCGGTCAGGCGGACAGGGTATACGAACTACCGGTGGATCCTGGGCGTGCGCGGCCGCAGGTGGGGGTGACGGTCCGGCCGTCGCTCCAGGCCCGTCGGACGCACCGCGTACGTGCGGCTGCGGCCGGCCCGGACCGTCCGGCGGCGCTGCTGCGCCCCGTGCTGGCGGCCCGGCTCGTGCCCGGCGGGGGCGTAGCCGGACGGCGTCCGGGCGTACCCGGTGCCGGTCGGCGCGCCGCCGGGCGAGGAGGCCGCCGAGCGGCGGTCGGCGAGCCGGGCGGAGCGCCGGGCCAGCGCCCGGGCGGCGTGCGCGTCGAGGTGGGCGCTGGCCCGGGCGGCCATCCGCTCGGCGACCCGGTGGGCGGCGGGGTGGTTGGCCGAGACCTTGTCGGGGGCGCCGGCGATCAGGTCGAAAAGCCAGGTACGGGCGATGTCCGCACGCCGGTGCAGTCGGCGCTCGCGCCGGAGCGCCCGCGCCCGGCGGCGCGGACGGGTCGCGTACCGCCAGCGCGCCCAGGGGCTGCTCGGGCGGGCGAGCCGGATCGCGCCGATCCAGGAGATGCCGGGCACCATGATCCCGAGCAGACCGGTCCACACCTTGCCCTTGAGCAGGGTGACGACCATGGCCAGCGCGTTCAGCGAGATCACCGACACCAGCCCCCACCTGGTGTCCTTGCTGGGCTCCGCACCGAGCGGCACGTATCCCACGAGCAGCAGCGCGGTGAACAGGATGCCGAAGATCACCGCGTCCACCGACTTGCGGCCCTGCTCGCCCCAGTAGACGTCGTCCAGGTGCAGGATCAGCGCGAACTCGTCCAGCACCAGGCCGCAGCCGATGCCGAAGAGCAGCCCGAACAGGTCGATCCACGGGTGCCCGCCGTAGGTCGCGAACACCCCGATGCCGCCCACCAGCAGGAAGCCCAGGCCGAACACCATGTGGTGGATGTGCAGCCCGCCGGGGGTCACGTTGCCGGGCCACCAGCGCACCTGGGCCCTGATCATCCGCACGCTGAACCGGATGAAGACGAACGAGGTGATGAAGCCGACCAGCAGCAGGAACAGCGGTTGCTTGTGCGAGGCGAGGATGTGCTCGCGGTAGCCGTCCAGCAGTGTGGTCATGGGTCTTACCTTCGTTCCTGGTACTGCGTGCTGCCTGCCGCGACATGGACCGGGGGACAACAGCCGCCCAACCACCGGTCCGCGTGGCTCCGTTCCTTCTCCAACGTCCGCTCAGAAGCCGCGGGTGCGCTTGGCCGCCCGTCTGGGGAGGGCCGGGGCGAGCAGCGGCCGTTCGCCGCCGCCGGGGAGCTTCATGAAGAGCCGGGCCACCTCGCCACCGAGGTTGACGCCGATCGCCAGCGCCATCGCGATCGCCGCCGCGCGGCTGATCTGGACCAGGCCGCCGCTGGCGTGCCCCTGGGCGAAGGACAGCATCCCGAGGTAGAGCGCCGAACCCGGCATCAGCGGCCCGATCGCCGCCGTCACGTAGGGCAGCGCCGAGGCGTAGCGGTAACGGGCCATCAGCTGCCCGAAGAGGCCGACCAGGCCGGCCGCCACGCCGGTCGCCACGATCGGCGAGATGCCCGCGTTGTAGACCAGCACGCCGTAGCTGGACCAGCCGATGCCGCTGTTCAGGGTGACCATCGCGAGCGCGCGGCGGTCGGTCTGCAGCAGCATCGCGAAGGCGAGGGTCAGCACCAGCGCGGCGACCATCTGGACCGGCGGGTAGTTGACGCCGACCAGGCTCTCGTCCGGTCTGAGCTTGGCCTCGAAGCCGACGCCGAGGTAGAGGATCAGCATCACGCCGATCACGATGCCGGCGACCAGGTAGATCACTTCGAGCAGCCGGGCGGCGGCGGTGATGTAGAAGCCGGTCAGGCCGTCCTGGACGGCGGCCACCAGGGCGCGCCCGGGGAGCAGGGCGAACAGTCCGCCGGTGATCACGACGGAGCCGCGCAGGCCCCAGTCGTTGAAGGACAGGATGATGCCGGAGGCCGCCGCGGGCATCGCGGCGAGCACGAACTGGTAGAACTCCGGCAGCCCGCGGCGGGCGATCGAGGAGGCCAGGCGGTCGCCCAGGACGGCGGCGATGAAGGCGCTGGCGAACACCAGCCAGGCCTTGTCGTCCATCCGCCCGCCGACCAGGAAGGTCGCCGCGCCGGCCAGCAGGCCGGTGTTCAGCGAGAGCACCCAGGCCGGGTACGGGTGCCGGTTGCGGCGGATCGCGGCGAGGCGGCGGTACGCGTCGTTGACGGAGACCTGCTCCGCGGTGATGTCGGCGACCAGCTCGTAGACGGCGGTGAGGCGGGTGTAGTCGGAGGTGCGGCGGCGCACTACGCGGTCCGCGGTGATCGGCGGCTCGACCAGCGAGGGCTGGTGGGAGATGCCGATCAGGGTGAAGGTGACCTGCGGTTCGCAGCGGTCCAGCCGGTAGGCGTGCGCGATGCCGAGCATGGCCGCCTCGACGTCCTCGGCGGCCTCCCCGCTGGCGAGCAGCAGCTCGCCGATGCGCAGCGTCAGGTCGAGGATGCGCGGGACGTTGCGGGCGGAGGCGGAGGAGGGGTGCAGCTCGCGGGCGGTCCGCTCGAAGGCCGGGCGCTCGGACATCGGGGTGCGCAGCAGGGTGCGCATCCGGTCCGGCCAGGGGGCCTCGCCGGGGGCGCCGACCTGCAGGGTGGGCACGGCGATCCCGGTGGGCGGGGTGTAGCCGGCGGCGCGCCACTCCTCGGGGGTGAGGGTGTCCTCGGCGACCGAGCGCGGGCGGCGCGCGGGCGCCTCCGGGAAGGGCCCCGGTACCGGTTCGTCCTCGGGCTCGACCTCGCCTTCGGACTCGGCGGGCTCGGCGGGCTCGGCGGGCTCGGGGGCCAGCAGGCCCTTGGTCGGCGGGACCGGCGGGACGAGCGGGATCACGGTGGGGGCTTCGACGGACGGGGCCGGGTGTCCGAGCAGCCCCTCGGTGGGCGGCGCGTCGGAGGGGTGGACCGGCCGCGCCGGGGGTGTCTGCGGCCCGGTCCGGCGGGTCTGCCGGACCGCTCTGCCGCCCCTGGCCCGCTTGCCCCCGCCCGGTCGGCCC
Source organism: Kitasatospora sp. NPDC058170 (assembly GCF_042883905.1). Taxonomy (NCBI): domain Bacteria; kingdom Bacillati; phylum Actinomycetota; class Actinomycetes; order Kitasatosporales; family Streptomycetaceae; genus Kitasatospora; species Kitasatospora sp. NPDC058170. Next base: position 79,582 of record NZ_JBHVUV010000015.1, on the reverse strand, counting down.
CGCTTAGGCACTTCCGCTCCTCGCCGCCCCTTGGTGGCACCGGGCTTCCCGGGCCGCCGCTCGATCTCCGGTTACACCTTGCCTGATCGAACAGCCGGACGCACATGTACGCGGCGGCGGGCGGCCGCCCCCGCGGGTGCCTACCCGGCGCGGTGGCGCGTCGCGGCGGCGCCGGCCCGGCGGGCCCGGAGCACCTCGACGGCCACCGGGACCACCGAGACCAGCACGATGCCGACCAGGATCGCCTCGATGTTGTCCCGGACGAAGGGGATCTGGCCGAGGAAGTAGCCGAGCACGGTGACCCCGGCGCCCCAGAGCACCCCGCCGATGAGGTTGAAGAGGACGAAGGTCCGGTAGTTCATCCTTCCCACCCCCGCGACGATCGGGGTGAAGGTCCGCACGATCGGCACGAAGCGGGCCAGCACGATGGCCTTCGGGCCGTGCCGGTCGAAGAAGGCGGCCGCCTTCTCCACGTTCTCCTGCTTGAACAGCCGGGAGTCGGAGCGGCGGAACAGGCCCGGTCCGACCTTGCGGCCGAAGAGGTAGCCGACCTGGTCCCCGGCCACGGCGGCGGCCACGATCAGTGCGCAGACCAGCCAGAGCGGCTGGTGGAGGTAGGTGCCGCCGGCCACCAGGAGGCCGGTGGTGAAGAGCAGCGAGTCCCCGGGGAGGAAGAAGCCGATCAGCAGGCCGGACTCGGCGAAGACGATGGCCAGGATGCCGAGCAGCCCGAAGGTGGAGATCAGGTGGGTCGGATCGAGCCAGGACGGGCCGAGGGCGAGGCTGGTCACGGGGTGGACGCTCCTGAGGGGGGTCGACTCTTGGCAATGAAACAGTAAAGCATTCACCAAGAAGATCTAAAGCAGGAGGGCGGGGCGGGCTCGGACCGCGGACGGGGGCAGGGTGCGCGACGGCCCCGGCGGGGGCCTGCGAGGCCGGCCCGCCGGGGCCGTGAACGGTGGAACGGGGAACAGGGAGCGGGAAGCAGGGAGCGGTGACCGGGGAGCGGTGACCGGACCTCAGAGGCCGTAGCGCTCGATGATCCCCTCGTGCCGGGCGGTGTCCGCGCCCGCGGCCCTGGCCAGGTCGAGCCAGGCGAGCGGATGCGGCCAGGACGCGGTGAGCCGGTGCAGCAGCGCGTCCGCCTCGGCGGCCTGCGCGGTCGGCGGCACGGCGAGGGCGGCGTAGATGCCGGGCAGCATGCCGTCCTCCTCCGCCGGGTCGGTGACGCTGTACTGCTCGCCGCTGTACGCCCACACCGCGTAGCCGGCCTGCTGCAGCTCCTCGCGCAGCTCGCCCCAGGCCTGGTCGCCCGGCCAGCCGCCGTCGATCCAGTAGGTGGTGCAGCCGGCCGGGTCGAGCAGGGTCAGCAGCCCGAACACCGGACGCCAGCGCCGCTTCTCCTCCTCCGGGGCGTCCTCGGCCGGCGGCTCCTCCAGCAGGGCCGGGCCGAAGACCACCACGTCGCCGTGGTTGAGCGTCAGGTCGTCGCCGAGCACCGGCAGGATCCGGGCGGTCGCCGGGCCGGTCCGGACGGCCGGCAGGTCCGCGGTGGCACCGTTGGTCCGGGTGGCCCGGACGGTGACCAGCTGCCACTCCTCGTCCACCGGGCCCTCGGGCTCGTCGAACTCGATGCCGATCAGGGCGCCGGTCGAGCGGACCGCGGCCCAGTCCCGGTTGACGGTGGCCGCGGTGATCAGGTGCCAGAGGTCCGGCTCCCGGACGGTGCGGTGCTGCTCGTGCTCCGGGGCGCCCTCGGCGGGCAGCGCGTGCTCCAGGATCTCCTGGTACAGCCGCTGCGCGGTCAGGTGGTCGCCCAGCTCGGTCGCCGCGGTGGCGGCCAGCCGACGGGTGTTGATCCGGTCCGGGTGCGCGGCCAGGATCGCCTCGCACTGCTCCACCACCTCGGCCCAGCGGCCCTCGGCGGCGGCCCAGCGCGCCCGCACCCAGTGCCCGTCGGCCGGGCTGGTCGCGGCGAGCCGGTCGGCGAGGCGGCGGACGCCCTCGCCGTCCTCGGCGTCGATCAGCATCGCGCCGAGCAGGCCGGTCAGCTCCTCGTTCCCCGGATCGGCGTCGAGCCGCTCCCAGAGCTGGTCGGCGGCGGCCCGGACGTGGCCGAGGCCGCCCAGCACCGCGGCCAGGTTGAGCGCCAGCCCGGTGGCACCGGACGGCTCGCCCCGGTACTGCTCCAGGGCGGCGGCGAGCAGGTCGGCGGCGCTCTCGTAGGGCGTGTCCGTCTCGGCGAGGTGGGCCGCCAGCTCGGCGGGCGGTACCGGCAGCCCGGGCACCGGGAGCGCCTCGGCGGCCGCCCGCAGTGCGGCGACCTGCTCGGCGACGCCCTCGGTGCGCCGCAGCCGGCCGAGCTTGCGCTCGCCGGTGACGGCCAGGGTGAGCGCGACCGTCCGGGCACCGCGGGCCAGGGCCAGCCGTCCGGCGGCCAGCAGCAGGTCGACGCAGGGGCGGTGCGAGCCGGTGGCGTCGAGGTAGCCGACCCAGCCGGCCAGGGCGGCCCCAAGCTCGGCGTCGTTCTCCCAGGCGCCGGCGGCGACCAGCAGCTCGACCGTCTTCGTCCACGCCGCCCGCAGGTCCGCGTGGCGCTCGGCCTGCGCCAGCGGGGGCAGCAGGGCGAGGGCCTCATCGGTGCGGCCCAGCGAGGCGAGCGCGCGGGCCCGCAGCAGGGCGCCCCAGCGCTGGTCGCTCTCGTCGATCTCGCGGCCCCGGGCGCGCTCGGCCTGCTCGGCGGTGTCGAGCAGGGCCAGCACGTCCTCGTGCCGGTCGAGCAGGTGGAGGGTACCGGCCCGGGCGTGGTGGAAGTGCAGCGAGAGCCGCTCGCCGGCCGCCTGGATCCGGGCGGCCGCGGTGTCGAGGTGGCTGAGCGCCTCGGCCGGGCGGCCGTCGTCCTCCAGGGCGTCGGAGTACTCCCGGGAGAGGCAGTCGAAGCAGGCCCGGGCGGGCTCGATCCGCTCCAGCGTCTCGCTGAGCACGGCGAGCCGCTCGGGCACGTAGCCGGGGCCGTCGACCCGGGCGTGGCAGATCGCGAAGTCCTGCACCACGCAGACGGACTGCGGGCAGCCCGCGGTCTCCTCGCGGTGCGCGAACTCCAGCAGGTCGACCGCCTCGGGCAGGGCCTGCTCGCCCTGGTGGCGCTTGTTCAGCAGGTTCTGCATCCGCCAGTGCCGCAGGTAGACCTCGACCCAGGGCAGGCCGAGCGCCCGGGCGGCGGCGACGGCCTCCGGGAAGACGGCGTCGAGCTGGTCGTTGCGCCCCTCGTTGGCGTGGCCGGGGAGCTCGTAGATGGCGTCGGCCAGCCGCCGGTGGCCGGCCTCGGCCAGCTGCTGGTGGGTGTCGTGCACCCAGGCCCAGATGTCGGTGCTCATACCGGTTCCGTCTCCCCCTGCGGGTTGTGCGTCGTACTGATGGACAGTGTGCCGACCGCCTCTGACGGGCCGTGCGGCGGGCAGGTCTCCGCGGGCACCGCTCAGGACTCCCCGGCGCGCTCGCCGGAGCGCTCCCCGGGACCGTCCGAATCACCAGGACCGCCCAGGCCGTCCGGGCTGTCCGGGACACCGGGCAGGCCCTCGGGGACGGCCGCGGTCAGCGCCGAGACCGCCGTGCCGATGCCGGCCAGGGCCGCCGTGAGGTCCCCGCCGGCCGAACCGGCCGAGGCCGCCGCCATGATCACCTTGAGCGAGCGGAGCAGCCCGGCGGCGGTGGCGCTGCCGGTGTGCCCGGCGCGGTAGGCGGTGAGCAGGTCCTGGACGGCGGGGCAGGCGAGGTTGAGGTACAGCCGGGCCTTCACCTCGCCGTCGGTGCGGGCGGTGAACGCCCTGGCCAGGCGCAGCGCCGCGGACGGGATCCGGGCGTCCGTCTGGTCGTCCTCGATCCGGGCCTTGAGCTCGGCCTCGCGGTCCGGCACCAGCACCAGCGGCAGGCCGGGCGGGTCGAACCGGGCCGGGACGAGCTGCTCGCCCGGTTCGGCGAGGGCGCCGGCCAGCCAGCCGCTCTCCTCCGCGGGCAGCGGGCGCTCGGGGTCGCGGAACAGCTCGCGGTTGCCACTCTCGCTGCCGAGTTCGACGATCCGGCAGTCGCGCAGCCGGGCGTAGCGGCGCAGGAACGGCAGGACGGCGTAGCGGTCGCCGCGGGCGATCGGCACCTGCATGGCCCGGTAGAGCATCTCCTCGAAGCCGCCGCCGCTGCCGAGCGCGACGTGCACCGCTCCCCCGCCGGCCGCCCGCAGCGCGCCGGCGGTCAGGTCCCCCTGGGAGGTGGGGACCGGGACGTCGTCGGCGAGCAGGGTGAAGAGCCGGTCGTCGCAGAGCGCGGCGCCGAGCAGGTCCTGGCCGTGCCGGGCGAGGATGCGGCGCCAGGCGGCGGGGTGCAGGCGGGCGGTCTCGTAGAGGCCGTCGACGATGGCGTCGGTGAGGGTCTGCTGGAGGGCGCGGTAGTGCTCGTCGCGCTGGAGGTCCTCGCGGCTGGCGGTGGGGGTGAGCCGGCTGGACTCGACCACGCCGCCGATGAACCCGGCCCAGCTGGGCAGCAGCTCGCGGGCGTCCTCGGAGAGCAGCATGCCGCGCAGGTAGACGGCGAGGTCGCGGTTGTCGCTGCTGCCGTAGGTGCCGCCGTCCTGGACCCAGAGCAGGCCGATCGCGTCGGTGCCGCCCTCGACCGGCTCGACCGGGAAGGCGGTGAGCGGTTCGAAGCGCCGGCCGAAGGCGGAGGCGAACCGCATCCGGGCCGCGTGCACGTCCCCCGCGGTCTGCTGGCGCCAGGGCACCGGGACGGCGTTGACGGGCTGGTCGTCGTCGCCGACGTAGACCGGGATCGGCAGCAGCACGCAGTACCGGCCGAGCACCTCGCGCAGCGCGTACTCGTCGGCGAGGTGGGCGTGTTCGGCCTTCAGGGCCAGCTCGACCACGGTGCCGGGGACGGGCCGGGCGGGCACCGGTTCGACGCTGTACTGCTCGCCGCCGCGGCTGCGGTAGCGGTGGCCGAGGGCCGGTTCGCGGTGCGAGGTGGTGGTGACGACGACCTCGTCGGCGACCGAGAAGGCGGAGAGGAAGCCGAGCCCGAAGGCACCGATCAGCTCCTGGTTGCCGGTGAGTTCGCGCAGCATCCGGGTGTAGCCGGTGCCGACGGTGGCGAGGTAGGAGTGGATCTCCGGCTCGGTCAGGCCGGCGCCGGTGTCCTCGATCGCGACGGTGCGCCGGTCGGCGTCGCCGCGCACCCGGATCAGCGGCCGGTGGTCGCCGTCCGGGTCCTCCAGCAGCCGCCGGGTGTGCGAGTCGTGGGCGTTCTGGACGAGTTCGCGCAGGGCGACCAGCGGGGTGGAGTAGAGGTGGGTGGCGAGGACGTTCACCAGTCCGCCGAGATCGACCTCGGTCGTACGCAGATCCTCGGCGGGCACGGGGTCGAGCGGGAGGCCTTCAGACATGGGTCCCCAGTGTGCCAGTGCGACTATCCGGCGACCATTTCTTTCTGACGACAGAGGACCGGTCAACACCGTGTTGACAGCGGGGCCTTGTCGACGGACCCGTTCGGCGGAGCGAACATGCCACCGGACGAGGGAACTTGGGCGCCCTGGCGAAACCCGGGCCGGGTTCGGCCGTTCACCGTAAATGCCTTCTTCATGACACCATCGGGCGAATTGCCACCCATTCGGTGGAGTTCGCCCACGGTCCTGGTGAATGCTGGGCGTGCGACGTCAGGCAACGGCGCTTCGGGGCGGCCACTCCGGAGGCGCCACTTTTCGCACTCCACCACCAGGGAGACCAGCGTGTCCCGTATTCGCGCAGCCGCCGCCGTCACCGCCCTCGGGGCGTTCCTCCTCGTCGGCGTCGGTGCCGCCACCGCGCACGCCGACAACGGCGCCGGCGCCGACCACCACTCCAACAGCAGCGTGGTGAGCAACACCGGTTCCAACAACGTCATCGGCAACGTCCACGGCAACGTGGTCAACACCCAGCAGACCGCCACCGGTTCCGGTGCCAGCAACCAGAACAACGGCGTGGCCGTCGCCGGGAACTCCGGCAACGTCGGCGCCCTGCAGGGCAACGGCAACCTCGCGGCCAAGGTGTACTACCCGCACGTCCTCTACTAGGCCGCGCCCGCGCTCCCCACGGCGCAACCGTTGTTCCAGGGCCGGGTGCCCGCCCCACCAGCGCGGGGCGGGCACCCGGCCGCGGCTATCCGTCCACCCCGAGGACGGCCCGGCCCAGACGCTGCAGGCAGTCGCCGAGGTCCGGCCGCTCGCTGCCGGGCCGGTTCCGCACCCCGTCGTTGACCAGCGCGAACAGCGCGTGCACCCGGATCCGGGCCTCCGCGCCGTCGCACTCCGGGCGGACGGCGCACAGCAGCCCGACCCAGGTCCGCAGGAAGTCCCGGCGGAAGTCGACGGCGGCCCGGCGGTCCGGCGGGGCCAGCCGTTCGGTCTCGCTGAGCATCGCGCCCAGGTAGTCGCCGTTGCGCCGGGCGAAGCCGACGTACGCGTCCAGGCCGGCCGCCAGCGCCCGCTGCGGCCCGTCGGCGGCGGCGATGGCGCCCTCGACCTCGTGCCAGAGCCGCTCCCGGCTGCGGACCAGTGAGGCGGCCAGCAGTTGCGCCTTGCTGTCGAAGTGCCGGTACACACTGGGCCCGGAGATACCGACCGCGGCGCCGATCCGGTCGGTGCTGACGTTGTCGAAGCCGCGCTGGTGGAACAGCCGGACGGCCGCCGCCAGCAGTTCCTCCCGGCGCGGCTGCGGCCTCGGCTCCGCCGCGGGCGGCGCCGCCGGACCGGGATCGGCCACGGCGGCGTCGAGCGGCACCGCGAACACCGCCGCCACCAGCTCGCGCAGCAGCCGCTCGGCCCGGCGCGGCTGCGGCGGCGCCGACTGGTAGGACAGGCCCGAACAGACCGAGAGCGCCGACCAGCCCAGCAGTTCGGCGTCGGCGGCCGCCAGCGCGGGCCGCTCGGCGCGCAGCAGGGCGGCCAGCACCGCGACGTCCGCCCGCAGTTCACGGCGCAGCGCGGCCCGCCGGGCGGGCGGCAGCAGCCGGGCGTCCCGCTGGACCAGGGTGCCCAGCGGCCGGTGCCCGACCGCGACGGCGGCCAGCGCCGCGCCGGCCCCGGCGGTGTCCCCGGCCGAGCGCAGCCCCTCCCCGAGCGCGTCCAGCCCCACCCGCAGGGCGCGGTCGAGCAGTTCGGGCTTGCCCCGGAAGTGCCGGTAGAGGGCCGGCGCGGTGATGCCGACCCCGGCGGCGACCTCGGTCATGGAGACCTGGTGGTAACCGCTGCGATGGAACCGGTCGGCGGCGACGGCGAGGATCTGCGCCCGCCGGGAGGACGCGGGCGGCCGCCGGACCACCATGACGCTCCTCCTCCACCCTGTCGTTCGATGCCGTCCGTAGGCTAGCAAGGATTCACTTGACGGCCCCGGGGGCCGGGCCCGGCACCGGTCGCAGCCACGTGGGGGCAGCGGCCGCGGCCGCCGTCGAAACCCGGGCGGCGACCCTGGACAGGCGAAGCTACCGGAGATTAACTTGTGGGGCGATCACCTGGCACCACCGAAGGGAGCGCCGTCGTGCGCCGCACCGTGTTCACCGAGGACCACGAGGCCTTCCGGGAGACCATCCGGGACTTCGTCGCACGCGAGGTCGTCCCCGTCTACGAGAGCTGGGAGGCCGAGGGCCACCCGCCGCGCGACTTCTACCGCAAGCTCGGCGAACTGGGCGTCTACGGCATCGAGGTGCCGGAGGAGTACGGCGGCGCGGGCGAGAGCGGCTTCAAGTACCAGGCGGTCATCGCCGAGGAGGTCGCCCGGGCGGGCGTCAGCTTCGGGTCCTCCGGCGTGCACACCGGCCTGGTGCTGCCGTACCTGCTGGAGTACGCCGACGAGGAGCAGAAGCGGCGCTGGCTGCCGGGCTTCGTCTCCGGCGACATCATGACCGCCATCGCGATGACCGAGCCGGGCGCCGGCTCCGACCTGGCCGGTATCACCACCACCGCCCGGCTCTCCGGGGACGGCACCCACTACGTCCTCAACGGCGCGAAGACCTTCATCACCGGCGGCGTGCTGGCCGACCTGGTCCTGGTGGTCTGCCGCACCGCGCCGTACGACCCGGAGAACCGCCGGGCGGGGCTGTCCATCCTCTGCGTGGACACCGCGTCCGAGGGCTACACGGTCGGCCGCAAGCTGCAGAAGATCGGCCTGCGCACCTCGGACACCGCCGAGCTGGCGTTCAGCGACGTCAAGGTGCCGGTGGAGAACCTGCTCGGCGAGGAGGGCCGGGCCTTCGCGTACCTGACCCACAACCTGGTGCAGGAGCGGCTGGCGATCGCGGTCGGCGCCTACGCGGCCTCCGCGGCGGCGGTGCGCTTCGCCGTCCAGTACGTCAAGGACCGCAAGGTCTTCGGCAAGCCGGTGGCGGAGTTCCAGAACACCAAGTTCACGCTGGCCGACTGCGAGGCCCAGGTGATGGCCCAGCAGTCGATGGTGGACCGCGCGCTGGAGCTGTACCAGAACGGCGAGCTGACGGTCGCCGACGCGGCGGCGGCGAAGCTGTTCTGCACCGAGTCCGCCTCGACGCTGATCGACAAGTGCCTTCAGCTGCACGGCGGTTACGGGTACATCCTGGAGTACCCGATCGCCCGGCTCTACACCGACAACCGGGTGTTCCGGATCTACGGCGGGACGAGCGAGGTCATGCGCAGCATCATCGCCAAGTCGCTCGGCCTCTGAGCCCGGACGGCCACGGACCGCCGCCCGACCGGGCCCCCGGCCGGGCGGCGGTCGGACGGCGGCCGGACCCGGAGAGGGCCCGGACCGACCAGGACCGACCAGGACCGACCAGGACCGGCCTAGTTGGCCGAGCTGCGCTCGGCGCGCCAGGCGTCCCAGCCCGCCGTCGACGCCACCTTCGCCTCGCGCAGCGCACGCTGGGCCATCGCGGAGGGCGGGGTGTCCAGCTGCTGCACCCAGCCCCGGCCGGCCGAGGCCAGCGCCGCGCACACCATGGCCGCGCCGGCCAGTCCGAGCACCGCACCGACTCCGGTGAGCACCGCACCGCCGGCCAGCAGCGAGCGGTTGACCTGGAACCCACTGAGAAAACTGTTGTTGTTGGTCGCCATGCCTCCACCATGGAGGCACTCGGCGACCTCCGCACGCCGAGTACCTCCAGGTGCGGGACACCCGCCCGTCCGCGACGCTGGGCCGGGGGAGAAACCCGCCCGGGAGGACGCGCGATGGTCGATCTCGAACAGCTGGCCGACGAACACGCCGCCAAGGCCGCCGCCGGCCCGCACGGACGCAGCGCCCATCTGGTGCTCCACGACGGCGTGCTGCGCCAGACCGTGATCGCGCTGACCGCCGGCACCTCGCTGGACGAGCACAACGCCCCGGCCGCCGCCAGCATCCAGGTGCTGCGCGGCCGGGTCTCGCTGACCATCGCCGGTCGGCTGCAGGAGCTGTCGGCGGGCCGGCTGGAGGCGATCCCGCAGGAGCGGCACGGTCTGCTGGCCCACGTCGACTCGGTCGTGCTGCTGACCGCCGTGACCGTCTGACACCGGGCCCGGCCCGGGCCCGGCGGACCAACGGGAGCGGCCCCTAGGACGCGGCCGGCTTCAGCGCGCTGTCGCCGACCAGCCGCAGTCCGCGCAGGAAGTCCCGCCCGGTCGGCGCCTGGTCGGGCGCGGCCATCCACAGGGCCGCCATCCCGGCGAGCAACGCCTGGTAGAACATTCCGCGCGCCAGCTCCTCCTCGGTGTCCGGCACCTCGGGGAGCCCCTGGAACAGTGCGGCCAGCCCGAGCCGCGCCATCCGCTGCGACTCGCCGAGCGCCTTCTCCAGCTCGGGCGCGTGCGCGATCTGCGCGATCGCCTCGAACTGGGCCGCCCAGAGGCCCCGGTGCTCGACGAAGGTGTCCTTCACCCCGTCCCAGACCGCGATGAAGCGCTCCTCCGGGTCACCCGAGGCCGCGGTCGCACCCGCCACCACCGTGGCCAGCGTCTCGCCCCACTCCCCCGTGGCCTCGATCAGCGCCGCGTTGAGCAGCGCCTCCTTGGAGCCGAAGTGGTAGCCGATGGCCGCCAGGCTGACGCCGGAGGCCGCGGCGATGTCGCGGGCGGTGGTGCGCCCGTATCCCTTTTCGTACAGGCAGCGCTTGGCGCCGGCCATCAGGTCTTCGCGGTTTCCCATGACTCCGATGCTACGAAAGATCTGGACGAATGTCTTGCACGCCCGTCTAGGACTTTCGTCTCGCACGATTGATTCAGACGCTCGTACTAGACAAACGTCTGACACGTCCGTACCGTCTTCCTCATGACCGCAACCACCGGCCGCGCAGGCCGTCGCGAATGGATCGGCCTGGCCGTCCTCCTCCTCCCGACCCTCGTCCTGACCATGGACATGGGCGTGCTCTTCTTCGCCGTCCCGTTCATCTCCACCACGCTGGCGCCGAGCGGCACCGAGCAGCTGTGGATCATGGACATGTACTCGTTCCTGCTGGCCGGGCTGCTGATCACGATGGGATCGCTGGGCGACCGGATCGGCCGCCGCCGGCTGCTGATGATCGGCGCCGCCGGGTTCATCGGCGCCTCGCTGCTCGCCGCCGAGGCGGACGGCGCCGGCGAGCTGATCGCCGCCCGTGCCCTGCTCGGCATCGCCGGGGCCACCGTGATGCCCTCGACCCTCGCGCTGATCCGCAACATGTTCCACGACCCCAAGCAGCGCCAGATCGCGCTCGGCGCCTGGGGCGGCATCCTCACCGCCGGTGCCACCCTCGGCCCGGTGGCCGGCGGCCTGCTGCTCGACCACTTCTGGTGGGGCTCGGCCTTCCTGATCGCCGTGCCGGTGATGGCGCTGGTCCTGCTCGCCGCCCCCGTGCTGCTGCCCGAGTACCGCTCGCCGCAGGCCGGCCGCTTCGACCTGGCCGGCGCGGTGCTGTCGCTGGCCGCGATCCTGCCGCTCGTCTACGGCATCAAGACCCTGTCGGTGGACGGCTGGAGCCTGCTGCCCGCCCTGGCCGTCCCGGCCGGGCTGCTGTTCGCCGCCGCCTTCGTGTGGCGCCAGCGCACCGCCGCCGCCCCGCTGCTCGACCTCGGCCTGTTCCGGATCCGGACCTTCAGCGGCGCGATCACCGTCAACACCATCGCCATGTTCGCGATGATGGGCTTCACCCTCTTCACCTCGCAGTACCTGCAGCTGGTGAAGGGCATGAGCCCGCTGGAGGCCTCGCTCTGGGCGCTGGTCCCGAGCGTCGGTGTCGGTGCGGCCGTCGGCCTGAGCGCCGCCCTGGCCGGGAAGGTCCGCCCCGCGATCATGATGGCCGGCGGCTTCCTGATCGGCGCCGGCGGCTTCGCGATGATGACCACGGTCGGCGCGCACTCCCCGCTCGCCCTCATCCTCACGGCGGCGGGCGTCCTGGCCGCCGGCACCGTCGGCACCATGACCCTCACCGCGGAGATGGTGGTCTCCGCCGCCCCGATCGAGCGGGCCGGCGCCGCCTCCGCCACCTCCGAGACCGCGGTCGAGCTCGGCAGCTCCCTCGGCATCGCCCTGCTCGGTGCCGCCGGCGCCGCGGTCTACCGCTCGCAGCTGGACGGCGCCCTGCCCGCCGGCGTGGACGGCGAGGCCGCCCGGGCCGCGCAGGACACCCTCGGCGGAGCCGTCACCGTCGCCGCCCACCTGCCCGACCGCATCGGCGCCGAACTCCTGGAGACCGCCCGCGCCGCCTTCACCGACGGCCTGCACGTCGCCGCCGTCGTCGGCCTGGTCTTCGCCCTCGGCGCCGCGACCCTCGCCTACCACCTGATGAAGCACCTCCCCGCCCAGGCCCCCGCCGCGGCCGCCGAGGCTGCCGACGCCCCCACCGCGCCGGCCGCGATCTGACGCACCGCCGACCGGTCCACGCACGCGAGTCATCGAGAGCCCCCGCCCACCCGGGCGGGGGCTCTCGCGCTGCCCGCGCCGAAACCCGGTGCCCGGAGCCCGCGGCCGTGCCAGGCTGGGGCCATGTCGGAAACGGGAGATCACGGGCGGGTCCGGGCGAGTTACGACACCGTCGCGGAGGAGTACCGGCAGCGGATCGGGGGCGAGTTGGCGGGCAAGCCGCTGGACCGGGCGCTGCTGGGGGTGCTGGCCGAGGAGGCCGCCGGGAGCGGCACCCCGGTGGCGGACCTCGGGTGCGGGCCGGGGCACGTGGCGGGGTGGCTGGCGGAGCGCGGGGTGCGGGTGGTGGGGATCGACCTGTCCCCGGCGATGGTGGGGATCGCCAGGCGGGAGCACCCCGGGGTGGAGTTCCGGCAGGGGGACCTGCTCGACCTCCCGGCGGCAGACGGCGAGTTCGGCGCGGCGGTCGCGCTCTACTCGGTGATCCACCTCGAACCCGCCGAGCTGCGGCCCGCCTTCGCGCAGATGCGGCGGGTCCTGCGGCCCGGCGGCTGCCTGCTGCTCGCGTTCCACCTCGGCACGGAGGTGCGGCACCTCGACGAGTGGTGGGGGCACCAGGTCGAGGTGGACTTCCACTTCCTGGAGTCGGAGGCCGTCGCCGGGCTGCTGACGGACGCCGGGTTCACCGTGGAGGCCCGGCTGGAGCGCACCAACCTCCCGCAGGAGGCCGAGACCCGGCGCGGCTACCTGCTCGCCCGCCGCGACTGACGCTGGACGCTAGTGCCGCGTCAGGCAACTTTTGCCCGTAAAGGAGCGGCGTCCGGTGCGTGCTATCGGCGTGCCGGCCGGAAGTCCTCGTACTGGACGTACTTGGGCTTTCGGCCGGTGCGGCGAGAGTGCGTGCCGGGCGTCGCGACGGGGCGAAGGTTGCCTGACGCGGCACTAGGGTCCGCCGGTGGCCGGCCAGCCTGAAGTGGGCGGAGCCGAAGCGCGGGGCGGCCCCCAGCGGGTGGCGGCGGAAGTCCAGCGCGCCGTAGACCGGGCGCTCCGGCGCCGGTGACCCGTCGTACGCGCCAGGGGGCGTCCCGAGCTGCGGGGCGGCGCCGGGGAGCCTAGGGTCGCGGTACGGGAACGCCCGAGGTGGAGGACCGTGGGGATGCCGGAGCCCGACCAGCAGGAGGGCGGCGACGAGCCGGACTACCGCTTCTCGCTCGCCAACGAGCGGACCTTCCTGGCCTGGATCCGGACGGCGCTCGGCCTGCTCGCGGGCGGGATCGCGGTGGACCAGCTCACCCCCGACGTCGCGCCCGCGCCGCTGCGGATCGCGCTGGCCGTGGTCTGCGCGCTCGGTGGGGCGGTTCTCGGCGCCGCCGCGTACCGGCGGTGGACCAGGATCGAGGCGGCGATGCGGGCGGGCGCGCCGCTGCCGCACTCCCCCTTCATGCTGGCGCTGGCGGTGGGGGTGACCCTGGTGGCGGCGGTCTTCTGCGGGCTGCTCATCGGATACTCGGGCTGACGGCCCCCGACCCCAAGTGGTCCAGACCACTACTCAGGACCCGCTTGAGCAACACCTGCTTTTTGACCAGCGTTTCCCGGCCGGTGTATACGTTCGCCGCCACGGACAGGCATACTGGCCAGGTCGGGCGCTTTGCCCTCCTGTGACTCTAGACAAGAAGGGACCGGTGGCCAGGATGCTGCGGAACGGTCTTGAGCCCTGGCACCTCTTGGTGGTGCTGGCTGTCGTTGTCCTGCTGTTCGGATCGAAGAAGCTGCCGGAGATGGCCCGCGGCCTCGGCAAGTCGATGCGCATCCTCAAGGCGGAGACCAAGGCGCTGCGCGAGGACGACGCACCGGCCGCGGACGCCGCCGCCGCCCCGGGGACGGCGCAGAGCACCGCCGCCCCGCAGCAGCCCGCCGCTCCCCAGCCGCCGGCCGCCGTCGCTCCGACCAACATCACCAAGGCCACCGAGACCCCCCGGTCCACCACGGCCTGATCGTCCGACAGAGCCCCCGCCGGCGAGGCGGGGGCTCTGTCGCGTCCGGGCCCGGCTCCCGCCCGGCCCGATCCGCGGGACGGCCCGGACGGAGCAACCCCGCAGGCGGAACCCCGTCCGGTCGCACAGGCTGGGCGGGATGTCCGAGAACCAGCCGCCGCCCACCCGGGACCGCATCGACGTGCGGGCCTGGTGCCTGCTGCTGGGCTCGTTCGTGCTGCTGATGGTCGGCTACTTCACCCTGCCGCTGCGCGCCCTCGGCGACCACCGGCCGGTGTTCAGCTGGCTGGTGTTCGCGGCCGTGCTGACCGGCCTGACCGGCCTGCTGCTGGCCCGGATCATCGACATCCTGCGGGGCACCGGCCGCCGGCCCGGTGTCTGGCTGGTGTTCCTGATCTGCCTCTCGCTGACCGTCTTCGCCAGCACCTACTTCGTGCTCGCCGACCACCCCGGCGAGTTCGACGGGCTGAACACCCGGCTCGACGCGCTCTACTTCACGATCGTCACCATGTCCACCGTCGGGTACGGCGACATCACCGCGGCGGGGCAGGGGCCGCGGCTGGTGGTGATCCTGCAGATCGTCTACAACTTCGTCTTCCTGGCCACCGCGGCGGGGACGCTGGCCCAGGTGGTCCGCAGCGGGGTGGAGAGCCGGGTGCGGCGGCGCCCCAAGAACGACTAGCCGCGGCTGGTGTCGATGACGCAGAAGCGGTTGCCGTCGGGGTCGGCGAGGACGACGAAGTCCGGGTCCTGCGGGTAGAGGTCCCAGTCGACGTGCCGGGCGCCGAGGGCGACCAGCCGCTCGACCTCGGCCGCCTGGTCGGCGGCGTCCGCCGCGTACAGGTCGAGGTGGACGCGCGGGTGCTCCTGGACGGGTGACTCGCTGCGGCCGAGCGCCAGCTGGACGCCGGGGCCCTCGGCGGGCACCAGGACCACCCAGCGGTCCCCGATCGCGTCGCGCGGCACGTACCCCAGCGCCTGCGTCCAGAACGCGGCCGCGTGACGGACGTCCGCGACGCCCAGGACGACGGACCCGATGCTCAGCATGTGTTCCACCCTTCGCGCATGCGCGCCGCCCCGCCGGACCCCGGGCAGCCGAGGCGGGCGTGCGCGCCCCGCCACCCCAGCACAGGGCGCGACCCGTTCATTCCCGGGCCTAGTGCCGCGTCAGGCAACCTTCGCCCCGTCGCGACGCCCGGCACGCACTCTCGCCGCACCGGCCGAAAGCACGCACCGGACGCCTCTCCTTGACGGGCAAAAGTTGCCTGACGCGGCACTAGTCGTCCTGCTGGTTGTCGGCGGAGGCGTGCAAGGAGTTGACCAGGGTGCCGAGGCGGGAGTTCCAGCTCTGATAGGTAGGGCCGTCGATGGCGTGCTTCTTGGCGAGGTCGCGGACGGTCCGCTGGGCGTTCTTCAACTCCTGGGCGGCGTCGGCCGGCCGGCCCTCGTTGAGTCGGGCGGTGGCGTCGTCGAGGGTGTGCAGCAGGTCGAGCTGGCGGTCGCGCTCCTTGGGCATCTGGGCCTGGGCGACGTTCTGGCGCAGGGCGTTGATCTGGGTGGCGGCGGCCTGGGTGCGGACCGGGGTGGCAGCGGGGGTCGGGGTCGGGGTGGGGAGGGCCGTGGGGGCGGCGGAGGGGGTGGGCGTGGTGGCCGCGGCCGAGGGGGTCGGCGCCGGGGAGGCCGGAGCGGTCCGGGCGGGCTTGGCGGCGGCCGGGGTGGCGGGCTCGTCGAAGGCGGTCAGCGCGAGGACCGCCGCCCCGGCGATGCCGACCAGGCCGAGGGCGCCGAGGAGCAGCGGCTTGCGGCGGTTCTCCCGGGCCGGCGGGCCGAGCGGCGGCTGGGCCGGGACCGGCGCCATCAGGGAGGTGGCGGGCTGGGCGGGGAGCGGAACGGGGGGCAGGAGCTGGGTGGCGTGGCCGGCCGAGGCGGTGGCGAGGAGCTCGCTGGTCGGGTCGGAGACGGCCAGCCCCGGGACCGTGGCGAGGAGCTCGAACCGGGCCGCGGCCGCGTGGGCGGGCCGGTCGGCCGGGTTCTTGGCGAGCAGGCGCAGCACGGCGGCGTCCAGGGCGGGCGGCAGGCCGGCTCTGCGGGCCGACGGCGGCAGCGGCTGCTCGCCGACGTGCTTGTAGGCGATCGCCACCGGGGTCTCGGCGACGAACGGCGGGGCGCCGGTGAGCATCTCGGTCAGCACGCAGCCCACCGCGTACAGGTCGGTGCGGCCGTCCAGATCGGAGGCCGTGGCCTGCTCGGGGGACAGGTACGCCGCGGTGCCGAGCACCGAGGCGGTCTGGGTGAGGTTGCTGGAGGCGCCGGCCCGGGCGATGCCGAAGTCGACGACCTTCACGCCCCCGTCGTTCGTGATCATGATGTTGCCGGGCTTGATGTCCCGGTGCACCAGCCCCGCGCCGTGCGCGACCTCCAGCGCCTCGCAGACCGCCGCCGCGATGCCGACGGCGCGCTCCACCGGGAGGCCGGGCTGCTGGGCCAGCAGCGCGGCGAGCGAGCGGCCGTGGACCAGCTCCATGACGATGTACGGCGAGCCCTGGTCCACGCCCGAGTCGAAGACCATGACGATCCTCGGGTGCACCAGCATGGCCGCGTGCTGTGCCTCGCGGCTGAACCGCTCGGCGAAGCGCGGGTCGTCGGCGAGGCCCCCGTTGAGGACCTTGACGGCCACCTGGCGGCCCAGCACGTGGTCCACCCCGCGCCAGACCGTGGCCATCCCGCCGACGCCGAGTATCTCGACGAGTTCGTAACGCCCGTTCAGCGCCCGTCCGATCACCTGGAACCGCTCCCCTCGCCTGCCCTGCCCGGGACCCCGGACCGGCGCGTGCACCTGTGCACGATAGCGGCCGGGGTCGCGGGGCCGGACGGCTCGGGAGGGCTGGGGGCCGCCTCGAAGGGGGAGACGGCCGGGGAACCGGGCAGCGGATCCCCGGCCGCCGGCTCGTGGTCGTACCGGGTGACGGTCACGGTCGGGTCCAGGTCGATCTGCCCGCGCGGGGTCGGGCCGCGCGGGGTGCGGGCCGACCGCTGCGGGGCGGTCGGGCCTGCGGGGTTCCGGCCCCGGGTCGGACCGGCGGCGCGTCCGGGGAGTTGCGCCGCCGATCCGACCCGGGGAACCGGGTCCGGGTGGACGGCGGGCACGGGGGGGCCGACCGGCCACCCGGAGTCTTCGGGTGGGTACTGCTGGTACTGCGGGTGGTGCTGCGGGTGGTTCGGTCCGGACGGGAGACGGGCCCGGGGGGATTCGCCCGCCGCCCGTCCGGAGTTGCGGGGTTACCTCCTGGGTGAGGCTTCGTCGGACCGCTCGGTGCGGTCGGGCCCGGTGCGGGTGCCGGTGGGGATCGGCGCGCTCGGCAGGGGCGGGACGGCGACCGGGGCGGTCGGGGTGCCGCGGTCCTTGCCACCGCCCTTCCCGTCGCCGGTACCGCCGCTCTTCCCGTCCCCGGTACCGCCGGTGCCGGTCTTCCCGTCCCCGGTACCGCCGGTCTTCCCGTCACCGGTGCGACCGGAGCCGCCGGTGTCGCGCGGCTGCGGGGAGGTGCCCTGGCGCTCGTCGTCGCTCGCGCGCTGGAGCACCTCCCTGCAGTAGTCGTCCACCCGGTCCGGACCACCGGCCTCCGAGACCAGCGGCCCGAACAGCGGATCCACGACCAGCAGGCGCGGGCGCTCGCCCTTGCCCGCCCGCTCGACGAACCCCCGGCAGAGCGCGACCAGCACGACCGGGGCCGCCTTGCCGCGGGACTGCGCCGAGGGCGGAGCCGGAGCGGTGCCCGACGGCGCCGGCTGCGGCGCACCGGCGGACGGCCCGGTCTCCGGCGCCCCGCCGGTGGACGGCCCGGCGCCCGGCCGCGACGGACCCGCACCCGCCGACGTGCCCGCCGTACCCGGCTCGGGGACGGGTGCGGCGGAGGGACGGGAGCTGCCGGGGGTGCTCGGCGCGACGAGCGTGCGGTGGCCGGGTTCGTCCGGCCCCCCGCCCAGCGGCGACGGCAGGTTTCCCGTGCCGGCGGCGACCGCGACGCCGCCGAGCGCAGTGGCCCCGAGCACGACGGCGACGGCCTTCGTGCTGAAGGCCCTGGCCAGCGCGGCGGTTGCCATCGATCGTCTCCGGACGGGTGCGGGTACGGCGGACACTGCTCGGTCGGGCGTGAGACGGGCCTCCCGGAACGCGGCCAGGGCCGCCTCCTCACCGGCCAGTTCCCCTGCCGTCGCCGGGGCGGCGGCAGCGGCGAGCACGCGGGCAACCCCCGTACGCCCAGTGCCGTCCGGTCCGGTGAGGGAGGCGTCCTGCCCGGCCGACGGTCCGCCCACGGCACCGCCGAGCAGGTGCTCGGCCGTGTCACGGTCGATCCGACGGGATCGGTTGGTGCTCATCTCATGTCCTTCAGCGTCGCGGCCCGGCGTTCTGTCACACCCTGCGGAGGAATTTCTTTCTGGCCGTGCTGCACGCCCCTCGGCGGCCGCGCCTGCGCACCCGCGCCCGCGTCGATGCTGTGCCGCGCGGCCGGCTGCCCGGTCGGTCGCGCGGCCGGGCGGGCGGGGAACCCCGCGCCCTGTTCCAGCAGCTTGGCGAGTCGGCGCAGCCCCCGGTGCGCGGCCATCCGGACCGTGCCGGCCCGCTTGCCGAGGACCTGCGCCGCGCTCTCCGCGTCCAGCTCCATCACCACCCGCAGCAGGACCGCCTCGGCCTGGTCGCTCGGGAGCCGGGAGATCAGCGCCAGCGCGTCCCCCGTACCGACGGCCGCCAGCGCCGCGCCCGCGGTGTCGTCCCTCGCGGCCAGCTCGGCCAGGTACTCGACCGGCAGGTCCGCGACCGGGCGGCGGCGTCTGGCCCGCAGGTGGTCCAGCGCGCGGTTGCGGGCGACGGTGGCCGCCCAGCCCCGGAAGCCGTCCCCGTCGCCGGAGAAGGTGCGCAGGTCGCGGGCGATCTGCAGCCAGGCCTCGGAGGCGATGTCCTCGGCGTCCTGGGTGTCCTCCGGACGGCCGCCGACCAGCACCCGCAGGTAGCGCAGCAGGCCCGGCTGGACAGTCCGGAAGAGCAGTCGGAACGACTCCTCGTCGCCGTCCTGCGCGGCCCGGACGGCCGTCGTCAGGTCGACGGGAACGGATGGAGGCGGGTCGGCGGCCGGACCAGGTCCGGCCCGGCCGACGCCGCTGTCGGTGCCCGCTCCGGGGCGCTCTGCACTCTGCACCCGCCACATCATGAGGCATCCGGCGGCGGAACCCGCCCCTCCGGAGCGGCCGTCCCACGGACACCACGGCCCTTCGCCCGATCCGTCCGAACGCCGCCGAACGCCCCGGACCAAGGCCCGTAGACCTTCGGGTCCAAGGTCCTTCAGGTATCTCTCCTTCGACTGCGGCAATAAAGAGGCCCTTACGCCTACGTTGTAGGTATCCGCCGCAGCGCCGGCCTCCCCTGCCGGCCCAGCCGCGCCACCGCGCCCCGCCCGCGCGCCCACCCGGCCCCCCACGGCCCGCCGGGTCACCACCCACCAGGAACGATCGCGATGACGTCTGCCCACGAGCTCTACGCGAGGGGCCTGCGCGAACACCTCGCGCCCGCCCTGCGCGCCCTGGGCTTCACCGGGTGGCGCCGCACCTTCAGCCTCCCCGACGAGACCCACTGGGCGCTGCTCGGCATCGTCGAACGCCCGGCCGCCGACCGGATGCGCTACACCTTCGACCTCGCGCTGGTCCGCAAGTCGGACTGGACCGCCGCCGCCCTGCCCGGCCTGCGCCCGGACCCGCGCGCCGTCCACGGCCCGGAGGCCTGGCGGGCCCGGATCGGCGAGCTGCTGCCGGTCGGCGAGGACGTCTGGTGGGAGGTGCTGTCCGGCCCGCGCTGGCAGGTCGCCCTGGACGACTCGGTCGCCGCCGTCCGCCACTACGGCCTGCCCGAACTGCTGCACCGGATCGAGGGGGACCGCGACGGCACCGGCGAGACCTACCTCTCCCCCGCCGAGCTGGACCAGGTGAACGGCGTGCTGCTGGACGCGTCGGTGGCCCGGATCCGGCGCGCCGAGCTGGCCGACAAGGCGCTCGTCCTGACCGGTGCGTGGAGAAGGGCGGACGCCGTCGCCCGGACCGTGCTGCGGGGCGTCGCGGACGGGTTCCTCTCGGCCGGGGACGAGCGGTTCACCGCGGTGCGCTGCCTGGACACGCTGGGCCGGGAGCTGTGGTTGTTCGACCGGTGAAAGCGCAGGTCGGCGCCTCTGTCACGGCGGACACCATGACAACCGTCATACGGATCCCGCAACGGACGACACTGATCTGACGCTGGGTCGGCCCGCAAGACTGGAGGCACGACGCAGGCAGCAGCCCGCGAGCCGAGCACCAGTCCGGGGAGGACCCCACCGTGAGCCAGACCCTCAGCGCCCCCGCCGTCACCACCGCTGCCGCCGCCACCGCCGCTGTCGCCACCGCGAAGGCGCCGAACCCGGTCGCCGCGGCGCTCCGCCCGCTCGCCCTCGACGTCGCCGCCCCGCTGGCCGGCTACTACCTGCTCCACTCGGCCTTCGGGATGAGCGAGTTCGCCGCCCTCGCCTGGAGCGGCGCGATCCCCGCCGTCCGGACGGTCCACGGGCTGCTCCGCGAGCGCCGGCTCAACCTCTGGGCCTCGATGATGCTCGGCGTGAACGTCGCCGGCCTGGCGCTCACCACCGTCTCCGGCGACGCCCGGCTGATGATCGCCAAGGACGGCGCGCTCAGCGGCACCCTCGCGCTGGCCGTCCTGTTCTCCGTGCTGGTCGGCCGGCCGCTGATGTCCCCGATGCTGATGCCCTTCCTCACCAAGGGCGACCGGGCCCGCGGCGCGGCCTGGGAGCGGCTCGCGGGCGGCCGCTCGGCCCACTCGCGCGCCTTCCGCCGCCACGAGCGGATGTTCTCCGGGATCTGGGGCACCGCGCTGCTGGCCGAGTGCACGGCCCGGGTGGTCGGTGCCTTCACCCTGCCGGTGGCCACCATGGCCTGGCTGTCCACGGTGTTCCTGATCGGCGCGATCGCCGCCGGCTCGGTGCTCGGCCGGGCCGCCGCCGACCCGATGGAGAAGCTGGTCCGTGCCGAGGCGGCCGAGCAGACCGGCCGCTGACCCCGCCCGACCGCCCGGCCGCCCGGCCACCGCGGGACGCCACCGCACGCCTTTCGGCCGAAGATCCGAAAACCTGACCACCCGACAGCCGCCAGGAACCATCCGGGAGTCCCCGGAGTCCTCTATAACGAGGGGGTAACGAGCCCCCGGTATGAAACGGGGAGCCTGATGAGCCGGACGCACACGCTGACCACCGCCACCGAGGACCGCACCCTGGTCTGGGACGGCTGCCTCAACGTACGCGACCTCGGCGGGCTCCCCACCCGCTCCGGCGACCGGACCGCCCACGGCGCCGTCGTCCGGGCCGACAACCTCGACCGCCTCACCGCCGAGGGCTGGGACACCCTGCTCGACCACGGCGTCCGCACCGTCGTCGACCTGCGCAACATCGAGGAGTACAAGCCGCTCCTGCCGCTCCCCGCCGGCGTCGACCTGGTCCGCGTCCCGCTGGACGAACTGGCCGGATCCGCCTGGTGGCAGGCCTACGGCCACCTGGACGGCACCCCGCTGGCGCTGCGCCCGTACCTCGACCACTGCCCGCGCGCCTCCGCCGAGCTGATCGCCACCATAGCCGGGGCCGGTCCCGGCGGCCTGGTCGTCCACTGCGGCGCCGGCCGCGACCGCACCGGCCTGGCCGCCCTGCTGCTGCTCTCCCTGGCGGGCGTCGAGCCCGCCGAGATCGTCGCCGACTACCTGCTCAGCGCGCCGAACGTCCGCCCGCTGTACGGCATGCTCGGCCTGCCCGACCGGTACCGGCGGATCGACTCCGTGCTCGCCGAGGCCGGCACCACCGCCGAGGACGCCCTGTTCGCGGCCCTGGACGGCTTCGACCCGGTCGACCACCTGCTCGCCGCGGGCGTCGACCCCGCCGACCTCGGCGCCGTCCGCGCCCGGCTGCTCGGCGCCTGAGCGGCCGCCGGACCCCACCGGCCGCCCCGCCCCGCCCGGTTCGCGGCGCGGGCCACCCCCGGCGCGCGGCCCGCGGCCCGCGGCCCGCGGCCCGCGGCCGAGACAGTCCGCACGCGAGGTAATTGACTCGCCCGCCGCGCAGCACCGTGGCAATACTTCAGCCATGGTGCACTTCTCCGACTTCGATTCCCGCAACTACCCCACCGTCGACGTCCGTTCCGGCTACGCGCAATGGGTCGACAGCTATGAGCAGACCGTCGAGGACACGATGGACCTCGCCGTCCTCGACCGCCTCGCCACTCCCGACTGGACCGAGGTCCGCCGGGCCGCCGACCTCGGCTGCGGCACCGGCCGCACGGGCGCCTGGCTGCGCGGACGGGCCGCCCCGGACCTGGTGCTGGACGGGGTCGACCTGACTCCGGAGATGCTGGCGGCGGCCAAGGCGAAGGGCGCGCACGACAGCCTCACCGAGGCGGACGTCGCGGACACCGGCCTGCCGGAGGGCCGCTACGACCTGGCCGTCTCCTCGCTGATCGACGAGCACCTGGCCGACCTCGGCCCGCTCTACCGCGAGGCCTGGCGGCTGGTCCGGCCGGGCGGGCGGTTCGTCCTGGTCGGCCTGCACCCGTACTTCATCATGGCGGCCGGCATGCCCACCCACTTCACCAGCGCCGCCGGGGAGGACGTCGCCATCACCACCCACATCCACCTGGTCAGCGACCACCTGGGCGCCGGACTGGCGGCCGGCTGGACGCTGACGGAGATGGCCGAGGCGGTCGTGGACGACACGTGGATCGCGCTGAAGCCCAAGTGGGAGAAGTACCGCAGCCACCCGGTCTCGGCGGCGTACGTCTGGCGCAAGCAGGTCTGAGCGGGCCCGCGAACGACTCAACTCACATAATCGTCAACCAGCAGTTGACGATCCGGGATCGACAACCTACGGTTGACGGCATGGAGAATCCTGTCGTTCCCACGACCAGTCCGCTGCGCCTCGACGACCTGATCGACGCGATCAAGAAGGTCCACAGCGACGCGCTCGACCAGCTCTCCGGCGCGGTCATCGCCGCCGACTACCTCGACGACCTGGCCGACCACCTGATCGGCCACTTCGTCGACCAGGCCCGCCGTTCCGGCGCCTC
The DNA here is from genome assembly GCF_042883905.1 of Kitasatospora sp. NPDC058170. Lineage (NCBI taxonomy): Bacteria > Bacillati > Actinomycetota > Actinomycetes > Kitasatosporales > Streptomycetaceae > Kitasatospora > Kitasatospora sp. NPDC058170. The sequence continues at coordinate 56,583 of NZ_JBHVUV010000015.1, read as the reverse complement.
CTGGACGGACATCGGCCGCAGCATGGGCGTCAGCAAGCAGGCCGCCCAGAAGCGCTTCGTCCCCAAGGATCCGGGCGCCCCCTCGGACCTCGACCCCAGCCAGGGCTTCAGCCGGTTCACCGACCGGGCCCGGCACGTGGTGATGGCCTCGCAGGAGGAGGCCCGCCAGGCCGGCAACGCCGAGATCGGGCCCGAGCACATCCTGCTCGGCCTGCTCGTCGAGCCCGAGGGCCTCGGCGTGAAGGCGCTCGCAGCCCAGGGCGTCGCCCCGGACGCGGTCCGCACGGCCGCGACCGCGGCGCTCCCGGCCCCCGCGGCCGAGGTGCCCGGACTGATCCCGTACGACGCCCAGGGCAAGAAGGCGCTGGAGCTGACCTTCCGGGAGGCCCTGAAGCTGGGGCACAACTACGTCGGCACCGAGCACATCCTGCTGGCGCTGCTGGAGCTGGAGAACGGCGAGGGCGTGCTCAACGACCTCGGTGTGGACCAGACCGAGGCCGAAACCTTCACCAGCGAGGCCGTCGCGGCCTTCATCGCGGCCCGGGCCACCGAGCAGGGGTGACCCGCACGCTCCGGCTTCGGTCGGCGCGCTTCCGAGCGGGCTCCGGCTCCGGCCGGAGCCCGCTCAGAAGCCCGACACGTGCGTGGTGATGATCCGCACCCGGCCGTCGGCGGCCGCCTCGATCGCCGCGCGCAGCCGCAACGACCGGGCCGGGCCGAGCAGTTCGAGCGCCTCCTGGTCGGTCACCCAGCGGTGGTCGTCCAGTTCGCCGGCCGGGACGGTCACGGGGGTGCCGTCCGGGACGGTGCCGAAGTCGAAGAGGAAGTGCTCGGCGGGGTGGTCGAGTTCGTCCGAGGCGTGGGTCCACGAGATCGCCAGCAGATCACCGGTCGGCCGGACGATGCCGGTCTCCTCCAGCAGCTCCCGCGCGGCGCACTCGGCCGGCCCCTCCCCCAGGTCGATCGTCCCGCCCGGGAACTGCCAGTGCTCCCGGTACCCGGCCTTCACGATCAGCAGCCGCCCCGAGGCGTCCCGCAGCACACCTCCCGCGGCCGCGTAGACCCGCGGCAGCGAGGCCAGCCACTCTTCCCGGGACTTCAACGGCTCGGTCGCCATGGTGCTGCTCCTGGACTCGGGGAACCACAGGGGGGCTCGGGCAAACGCGGGGACCCTGCGCGGGGACACCGCGCGGCCTACTCTGCCAGGTCGGCGGGCGGTCGGCACGGGTGGTGACGGCGCGTACCGCGTCCGGGAAGCACCGCCTCCGGGGGAGGATTTTTCGGGAACTGCGCCCCGGGCCGATGAGCCGGGGCCGCCGGACCGGTCCACCCCTGTGTGAACACCGACCGGAAGACCCCGACCGAACCCGTACTGACCTGCGATGTCGGCGCCCTCACCCGCCCCGACCTGGCCGTTCTCGACGCCCTCGCCCGGCTGCAACTGGCCGCCGGACGCCAGGGCGTCCGGCTCGTCCTGACGAACGCGGGCGGGCCCCTGCGGGAGCTGCTCGCGCTGACCGGGCTGTCCGCCGCCCTTCCGGTGGAGGGGCGGCTACCCGCCCAGCCGGGCCGGGAGGCCGAACAGCGGGAAGAGGCTGTCGGTGTCGAGGAAGTTGGTGAGGCCCGAGATCCGGCCCGCTGACACCTCCAGCACGATCAGCGCCCAGGGCTCGAACCCGCCCGCCGGGCTCGGCCGGTACTGGCCGAAGGCCGGGCTGCCGTTGGCCTCCACCGGGACGAGCCGCGAACCCCGGCAGCCGTGGCCCGGGCCGAGCATCCACGCGCGGATGTCGCCGTGGCCGCACAGCCACAGCTCGTACGGCGGCATGTTCAGCGTGACGTCCTCGTGCAGCAGCACGGCCAGCCCGTCCATGTCGTACGCCTCGAAGGCGCTGACGTAGCGGGCGAGCAGCGCACGGTGGTCCTCGTCCAGCACGGGCGCCGGGCGGGCCGCCGCGGGGTCCGTCGCGAGCACCGAACGGGCGCGCTGGAGGGCGCTGTTGACGGAGGCCACGGTGACGCCGAGCAGCTCGGCGACCTCGGCGGCCCGCCAGCCCAGCACCTCGCGCAGGATCAGCACCGCCCGCTGCCGGGGCGCCAGCCGCTGCAGCACGGCGACGAAGGCCAGCCGCACCGACTCGCGCTGGGCGGCCACCTCGGCCGGGTCGCCCGTCTCCGGGACGACCCGGCCGTCCGGGGCGGGCCCGATCCACGTCACCTCGGGCAGCTGCGCCTCCGTCGCGGTGGCCACGGTGGACGGGCCGGCCAGGTCCATCGGCCGGGCGCGGTTCTTGCGGCCGTTCAGCGCGTCCAGGCAGACGTTGGTGGCGATCCGGTAGAGCCAGGAGCGCAGCGCGGCCCGGCCCTCGAAGCCGTGGTGGCCGCGCCAGGCGCGGACCATCGTCTCCTGCACCGCGTCCTCGGCCTCGAAGACCGAGCCGAGCATGCGGTAGCAGTAGCCGGTCAGCTCCGTACGGAACCGCTCCAGCTGGAGCTCGACCGGCTCCTCCGTCATCTGCCCCGTCATCGCCCTGCCCCTTGCCTGCCGTCGGTCACCGCGCACGGCCGGTCACCGCGCCCCGCTGGTCACCGCGGACGCCCGACCCGTCGCCGAACGGCCCGAACGTACCGCAGGCCACTGACAACCGGTCAGCCCGCCTGCCCGTACACCTGGCCGGAGCCGAAGGAGGTGGTCACGATCTGCCACAGCTTGGGGAACTCGCCGCCGGAGATGTCCGTCGGGTTGAGCGAGAGCACCACCCTGCGGCTGAGGTCCCGGGTGGCGAAGACGGCGCTGGAGTAGCCGGGCCGGGAGCCGGTCTTGCCCCAGACCACGGTGCCGTTGGGCAGGGTGGCGCTCATCAGGCCCTTGCTGAAGCAGGCGTGGCCGGCCGTCGGGCCGATCTCGCAGTTCTTGTTGTGCAGGTTGGGCACGTCCGGGACGTCGAACAGCTCGGCCTGCTGCGCGGGCGGCAGCAGCCGGCCCCGGAACAGCGCGGTCACGAAGCGGTCCAGGTCGGCGGCGGAGGAGATCATGCCGCCCTCGGCCCACGGCCAGGGGCTCTGCTCGGTCACGTCGACCAGCTGCCGGACGCCGTCCGGGCCGGTGACGTCCACCCGGCCCGACGTGTGCGGGCCGGGCAGCGCGAGGTCGTCGCGGTCGGGGACGAAGGTGTCGCGCAGGCCCAGCGGGCGGGCGATCCTGGACTGCACCTCCTGGGCGAAGGTGCGGCCGGTGACCTTCTCGACCACCAGGCCGGCCACGAAGGTGTTGATGCCGTTGTACTGCTGGGCCGTCCCGGGCGCGAAGCCCATCGGCCGGGCGACCGACGCGGCGACCACCTGGGCGGGCGTCCAGGAGTCGGCCCTGTGCTCGGCGAACCACCGCTCGCTTCCGTCGCCGGAGGTCAGGCCCCCGCCGCCCGGCAGGCCGCTGGTGTGGTCGAGCAGCTGGCCGACGGTGACCGGCGGGTAGTCCGCCGGCAGCAGGCCGGGCAGGTAGTGCTGGACGGTGCCGTCCAGGTCGAGCCGCCGCTCGGCGGCGAGCTGCAGGACGACGGTGGCGGTGAACACCTTGGAGATGCTGCCGATCCGGAACCGCGCGTCCGCCGGGACGCCCTCCCCCGCCGTGCCGGACCAGCCGCCGCCCCGGCCGTCGACCCGGACCAGCGCCCCGGTGATCCGCTCGCTCGGCAGGTCGGCCAGCGTCCTCGCCAGCGCCGCGCGGTCCACCGGCCCGGCCAGCCGGAGGGCGGCCGCGGCGGCACCCGCCCCGCCCGGCGTCCGGTCGGCCGCGAGTGCCGGGGTGGCGACACCGGCGGCGACGGCGGCCAGCAGCGCTCCGGAGACGGCGACGGTGCTCCAACGGCGTTCGCGCTTGGGCGTGTTCATGGACTGCGTCTCCAACAGGGGCTCGACCGGCGGCATCCGGTCGCTCCGGTGCCGGGTTCGAGTCTGTCGGCGCGCGGTGCGCGGGCCATCCGGGGCGGACCCCGATCATGCCCCGAGAGTCCCCCGAGAGGCCCCGGGGACCGCCCCTGAGGACACGTCAGGGGCGGGGGCCTCCGATGACGGGCCCCCGCCCCTGCCGGACCGGCCGTTCAGTGCGCGGAGTGCTTCTCCGCGCCACGGTGGCGGTGGCCCTTGAGCTCGGCGTGCATCGCGGGGGCGGAGTGCATGGCCGCCGCTCCCACCTCGCGCCCGCCGTGCCGGAAGGCATCGCCTCCGGGGGACATGCCGCCGCCGGCGGGTGGCGCATCGGCGTGCAGCTGCGGGGCGAGCGGTCTGGGGCTCGTCGCCATGCCGCGGCGCTCCAGCAGTTCCTGGGTGCCCCGGCGGAGCTTGTTCGTACTGCTCGGCGTTCGCTTGGTCATCGTCGGCTCCCTTCGGCGGTCACCGGCCGCGCGGACGCGGGCCGGGAGGGCCGCACGGGCGTTATGTCCGGATTTTAGCCGATGTACACCTGCCCGCCCCCGGAGAGGGCGACAGCGGGCGGCGAGCAGGGCGGCGAGGACGGCAGCAGGCGGACGGCAGCGGGCGGACGGCGCCGGGCCTCAGCCCATGACCTCGTGGACGAAGCACCAGCGCCAGTCCTCCCCCGGCTCGTAGGAGCGGATCACCGGATGGGAGCTGTTGTGGAAGTGCGCGGTGGCGTGCCGCTGCGGCGAGAAGTCGCAGCAGCCGATGTGCCCGCAGTCCAGGCAGAGCCGCAGGTGCACCCAGTCCCGACGGCCCTCGGCGAGGCAGTCGGCGCACCCGTCCGCGGGCGGGATCGGCGCGATGTCCCGGGGGGTCGCCGTGAGGTCTTCGCAGGCGCTCATGGACGCAGGGTAGTGACGACCGGCCCGGGCCGCGCCCCAAGACACGCCCCGCCGCCCACTCCACCGCGGTCCGCGCCGCGGAGGCCGACCGGCCCGCGCGCCGGGCGAGCCGCCGAGCGGCGGCCGGTCCGCCCCGGAGTCGGCGGAACTCCTCGCCGGGCAGGGGGAGTTCACGGACCGCGGCATCCCCGGCGGCGTTCTCCGTCCGCCGCAGGGCCCCGGGGCCCCCGGGCCTGGGTGGTCCTGCCGCACCCAGGATGCGCGGACCGGGGGAGGGGCCGTCCCAGGTGCACCAGGGCCCTGGGTACCACCGCCCGCCGCCCGCAGAGTGGTCCCGTCAGCCCGCCCCGAAGGACCACGAAGGTTGGACCCCATGAGCTACCCCGCCCTCGCCGCCCGTACCGCCGTCGTCACCGGAGCCGCCAGCGGCATGGGGGCGGCCACCGCCCGGCTGCTCGCCGCGAACGGCGCCCGGGTCGCCCTGCTGGCCCGCCGGACCGAGCGGCTGGACGCACTGGCCGCCGAGATCGCCGCCGCGGGTGGCCGGGCCCTCGCCGTCACCTCCGACATCACCGACCAGGCCTCGGTGGACGCCGCCGCCAAGGCCGTCCGGGACGCCTACGGCCGGGTCGACCTGGTGGTCAACAACGCCGGTGTGATGCTGCCCAACCCGCTCACGGAGGGCCGCCTCGACGAGTGGACCCGGATGATCGACACCAACCTCACCGGCGCCCTGCGGATCATCCGCGCCTTCGCCGACGACCTCACCGCGGCCGCCGCCGACGGCGGCACCGCCGACCTGGTCAACGTCTCCTCGATCGCCTCGCACGTCTCCTTCCCCGACTACGCCGTGTACGGCGCCACCAAGGCCGCCCTCACCCAGCTCTCCACCGCGCTGCGCACCGAGTTCGGCCCGCGCGACGTCCGGATCAGCGCCGTCGAGCCCGGCCTGACCGACACCGAGCTGGCCGGGCACGTCGACAACCCGGTGCTGCGCGAGCAGCTCGACGGGATGTTCACCGCGATCCCGGCCCTCACCTCCGAGGACATCGCCGACCTGGTCGGCTACACCGTCAGCCGCCCCCGGCACGTCAACCTGCGCCGGATCGTCGCCCTGCCCACCCGCCAGGCCTGACGTTCCCGGGCGACCGCGGCGACCGCCGTGGGAGCATGCCCCCGTGGCCATCGTGACGCGGAGATCGGACAGCGGTACCGGCGGTACCAGTGAGGCCGGCATACCCGGCGGACCTCCCGCCGACCCGGCCGGACCGGGGAGCGGGCGGATCCGGCAGCCGGTGGCACTGATCCGGCTGTTCGTCGGGGTCGCCGCGATCGCCCTGACCCTGCTGCTCGCCGACTACGCCCGGGCCACCACCGGCGGCATCGCCGCCGACGTCGCCCAACTGGCCCGGCTGGTACCGCGCCCGCTGGCCAAGGCCGTCGGGGTGCTGTCCACCGCGGCCCTGCTGCTGGTACCGGCCTGCTCGGCGGTCCGGCGCCTGCTCGCCGCCGACCGGCGGCGCGGGCTCCAGCAGGTCGCCGACGGCCTGCTGGCCGCCGTCCTCGGCTACGGCGTCTCACTGGCCTTCGGCCTGTGGGCCGACGGCCTCGCCCCCGTCTCGGTGCTCGCCGCACTCACCCAGTCGCTGCCCGACGGCGGGCTCGGCCACACCGAGCCGGTGTACGGCTACCTCGCCCCGGTGCTCGCCTTCATGACGGCCTCCGGTGCCCGGGAGCGCCGGGTGCCGCGGGCGGTCCTCGGGGTGTCCTGCCTGGCCGGGCTGGCCGGCGGGTACGCCACCCCGACCGCCCTGCTGCTCGGGCTGCTGATCGGCTGGACCACCGCCCACGGCACCCTCTACGCCGTCGGCACCCCGGACCCCCGGCCGCAGCCCGAGCAGCTGCTGCAGAGCCTGCGCGAGGCGGGCCTGCGCCCGAGCTCCGCCCACCCGGCCGGCCCGGACCGCTACCGCGTCCGGCAGCAGGGCGGGCGCCCCGACCTCGACGTCCAGCTGCTCGACCGGCAGGCGGTGACGGCCGCCCTCGTCCAGCGCGCCTGGCGCCGGCTGCGGCTGCGCACCGCCCCGCACCCCCGGGCGCTGCGCTCGCTGCGCACCGGGCTGGAGCACGAGGCCCTGGTCTCCTACGCCGCCGTCGCGGCCGGCGTCCGCACCCGCCGGATCGCCGCCACCGCCGAGCTCGGCCCGGACACCGCCCTGGTCGCGTACGAGTACCTGCCCGGCCGCACCCTGGACCGGCTCGCCGACGAGGAGCTGACCGACGCGCTGCTCGCCGACGCCTGGACCCAGCTCTCGCTGCTCCAGCGGCGGGAGATCTCGCACCGGGCGCTGGTGCCCTCCTCGGTGCTGGTCGACGAGGCCGGCGCGGTGCACCTGGTGGACCTCGCGGACGGCGACATCGCGGCCGGCGAGCTGGTGCTGTGCAGCGACATCGCCCAACTGCTCGCCACCCTGGCACTGCGGGTCGGCGCCGAGCGCGCGGTGCGCAGCGCGGTGGCGGTGCTGGGCCCGGACGCGGTCGGCGCGGCGCTGCCGCTGCTGCAGCCGATCGCCCTGGCCCGCGGCACCCGCGCCGCCCTGAAACAGGCCGCCGCCGCCCAGCGGGCCGCCCTGCGCCAGGCCACCGAGCGCCAGGCCACCGGAAGCCCGGCCACCGAGCGCCCCGGCCCGGAGAAGCCTGCCGTGCAGACCCTGACCGCGGAGGGCCGGACCGCGACCGACCCGGCCGGCGCCCCGCGGGTACCCCCGCAGCGCACCGCCACCGGTGGTCCCGACGCTTCCGGCGACCCTGCGCCCGCCGACACCGCTGCGCCCGCCGCCCCCGGCCAGCCGGTGGAGCTGCTGGACGCGATCCGCGCCGAGGTGCTGCGCACCCAGCCGCAGGCGCCGGTGCGGCCGGTGAAACTGGAGCGGCTCCGGCCGCGCACCCTGCTCGCCGTGGCCGGCGGGGTGGTGGCCGGCTGGCTGCTGCTGCCGCAGCTGTTCGCGAGCGAGCAGAACCCCGTCGCCACCATCGCCGACGCCGACCCGACCTGGCTGGCGCTGGCCCTGCTGGCGGCGGCCGCCAGCCACGTCACGGCGGCGATGGGGTTCGTCGGCTTCGTGCCGGAACGGCTCGACTTCCGCAACGCCGTGTTCGCCCAGGTCGCCGGGGCCTTCGTGAAGCTGGTCTCGCCCGGCGGCGTCGGCGGGGTCGCGCTGAACACCCGCTTCCTCCAGCGGGCCGGGATCCCGACCGCCCAGGCGCTCTCCAGCGTCGGCGTCGGGCAGCTCTTCGGCCTGGTGCTGCACCTGCTGCAGCTGGGCGCCTTCGTCTACCTGCTGGGCCTGGAACCGGGCGGCTCCGAGCTGGACGCGCTGCCGGCCGTGGTCGGCGGGGTCGCGGGCGCCGCCGTGCTGCTGGGGCTGGTCTCCGCCGTGCCGCCGGCCCGCCGCTGGCTGGCCGCCCGGTTGCGGCCGCTCACCTCCGAGGTGCTGCCCCGGCTGCTGGAGCTGCTGCGCAACCCCGGACGGCTGGCGGTCGGCCTCACCGGCCAGCTGCTGGTCTCGATCTGCCTGGTCGCCTGCCTGTACTGCTGTGCCCGGGCGGTCGGGCGGGAGCCGGCCTTCGCCTCGGTCGCGGTGGTGTTCCTGATCGGCAACGCCGTCGGCAACGCGGCGCCGACCCCGGGTGGGGCCGGCGCCGTGGACAGCGCGCTGGTGACGCTGCTGGAGCACACCGCCTCGATGGAGGAGGGCGGTGCGCTGGCCGCGGTGGCGCTCTACCGCCTGCTGACGCTGGTGCTGCCGGTGCTGCCGGGCTGGGCGGCGTTCACCTGGCTCCAGCGGCGCGGGGCGCTCTAGCGGGGCGCTCCAGGGGTCCTGTCCCGGAGCTACTCCCGGTACTCGTCCTCGTCGAGCTGGACGATCCGGCTCTGCTCCGCGACGTCCGCGACCTCGGTGGCCGGGTCGGCGCCGAGGGCGCGGCGCTCGGCCAGCTCGTCGTACTCGTCGCCCTCCTCCGCCTCCCCGTCCGGCTCCACGGCCTCGGCGACCTCGTCCAGATAGTCCTCGGGATCTTGCGGCATGGCGTCCGTCCTCGCTGCTCGGAGCCTCCCACGGGCCCTGGTGGGGGTACTGGAAGTATCCGCCGCCGAGGGCCCGGACGCGATGTGCCACCCGGCGACCGGCGTGTTGCCGGGCCCGGCCGCACCGCTTCCCACCTGCGCGGATGCCGGGGCCGAGGCCACCGGGGGTACCATCAGTGCCGTACCAGCAGGGCTTACCCGCACCCATCCGGTGGCCCCGAGGCCCAGACGAACGACGGGGAAAGCATGTCCGGCTCGCACTACTTCACCGGTGCACCCGAGGTCGCCAGCGAGCGCCGGCCGATCACGGTCTCCCTGCCGGACCTCACCCTGGAACTGACCACCGACACCGGTGTGTTCTCCCGCACCCGGCTGGACCCGGGCACCCGGGTCCTGCTGGAGCACGCCCCGCTGCCCCGGGTCCGCGGCCCGATCCTGGACGTCGGCTGCGGCTACGGCCCGATCGCGCTGACCTGGGCGAGCCGGCGCAAGCGGCTACCGGTGTGGGCCGTGGACGTCAACACCCGCGCCCTGGAACTGGTGGAGCTCAACGCGCAGGCCCTCGGCCTGGGCAACGTGCACGCGGCACTGCCGGAGGACGTCCCCGAGGACCTGCGGTTCGCGGCGATCTACTCCAACCCGCCGATCCGCGTCGGCAAGGCCGCCCTGCGCGCGCTGCTGCACCAGTGGCTCGGCCGGCTCACCCCGGACGGCTCGGCCTTCCTGGTCGTCCAGCGCAACCTCGGTTCGGACTCGCTGCAGAAGTGGCTGAACGAGCAGGGCTACCCGACCACCCGCGCCACGTCGGTCAACGGGTTCCGGATTCTGGAAGCGCGGCCCCGCCCGGAGGGCGCGGGCCCCGAGAGTGGACGAGGTACGACGTCGTGAAGCAGCTCCGCGGGACCGAACTGAAGCGCCTGCACCGCCAGTGGCGGCGCAGCAACGAGTTCCGGCTCGCGATGATCCTGGAGAACCTGCAGTCGCCGTTCAACGTCGGCTCGGTCGTCCGGACGGCGGCCGCGATGGGCGCCGAGAAGCTGTACCTGACGGGTGACACCCCGTCGGTGCGCTCGTCGGGTGCGCAGAAGGCCGCGATGGGCACCGACAAGTACCTGAAGGTCGAGCACTTCCCCACCGTCGCCGAGGCGGTGGCCTCCGCCAAGGCCGACGGCTTCAAGGTGGTCGGCCTGGAGCTGGCCGACGAGGCGGCGCCGCTGTTCGGCACCGAGCTGACCCCGGCGGTCGCCTTCGTGCTCGGCCACGAGGACCGGGGGATCACCCCCGACGCGCTGGCGCTCTGCGACGCGGTGGCGTTCGTCCCGCAGCTGGGCCGGGTCGGCTCGCTGAACGTCTCGGCGGCCGCGACGGTGGCCTGCTACGAGGCGCGCCGCCAGGGGTACGCGATCAGCGGCACCCCGGACGGCAGCGACCCGGGCGGCCTGGACGGTCTGGACGGCGACGACGACTGACCGTCGGAAGTTGACGGCGAGAACGGGAGGGGGGCGGGCCGACGGCCCGCCCCCCTCCCGTTCTCACACCTCGACCAGCACCTTGCCGCGGTTGGCGTCCCGGTCCAGGAAGAGGCTGCGGTAGGCCTGCGGGATCTCGTCGAAGCCCTTGTGGACGGTCTGGTGGTAGCGGATCGCACCGCTGCGGACCAGCCCGCCGAGGTCCTCGTGCATCTCGGCCAACTTCGGCTCGGTGAACCACTCCTGGGCGAAGATGCCGCGGATGGTGGTGCGCGGGAACATGATGTAGGGCAGCAGCCTGGGCCCGGTCAGCTCGCCGTTGACCGTGGTCGCCCACTGCCAGCAGACGGCGACCCGGCTGTCCACGTTGAGCATGGTGAACACGGCGTCGGTGACGCTCCCGCCGAGGTTGTCGAAGTAGCGGTCGACGCCGTCGGGGGCGGCCGCGAGCAGCGCCTCGCGGACCTTCTCGGCGTCGTCCGCCTGGTCGTACAGGACCACCTCGTCGAAGCCGAGCTCCCGCAGGTACGCGGCCTTGCCGGGCGAGGCGGTGGTGCCGACCACCCGGCCGGCGCCGGCCCGCCGGGCCAACTGGCCCACCAGGGTGCCGATCGAGCCGGAGGCTCCGCTGATCACCACGGTGTCGCCGGGGCGGACGGCCAGGAAGGTGGTGAGGGTGCCCCAGGCCGTCATCCCGGGGGCGCCCATGACGCCGAGCGCGGTGGAGAGCGGCAGCCGCTCGTCGTAGTGGGCCGGGTCGAGCCGGCGGTAGGCCGGGAAGACCATCGGGAAGGTGCCGGTCCTCCACAGCTCCTCGGCGCCGTTGTGGACGACGTGGCTGCGCCAGCCGCCGAAGCCCTGCACCAGGTCCCCGACCCGGAAGGCGGCCTCGGGCCCGGCCTCCAGCACCTCCATGACGGAGTCGGCGCCCATGTGGTCGCCGATCGGCGTCTCCAGCGCGAGGCCGTTCTGGTACGGGTCGACGGAGACGTACCTGGTCCGGAACAGCATCTCGTCCGGGCGCAGGCGGATCTCGACCTCCTCCGTCACCTTCCGGTAGATCCGGTTGACGTCGGGCACTCCGTCGAGGTGCTCGCGGACCACCCACTTCTCGATCTTCATGCCAGGGCCCCTGTCGAAACGGTAGTGGTGGACGGGATCTCCTCGACCGGGGCGGCCTGCTTCGGCGGCCGCCCGACGGGGAGGATCAGATGGGTCGGCGGCGGCGCGCTCTCGTCGATCTCGGCGTGGAACTCCCGCCCGTCGTCGCGGCAGACGAACTGCATCACGTGCCGTCCGGCGGCGGCGGCCCGGATCAGGCCGCCGATGGTGGCCCAGACCCCGGAGAGGTAGAAGTCGGAGAGCCCGGGCAGCACCGGACCGTTCTTCTTGATCTCCTCCTCCACCGTCTCGCTGCCCTCGACGAAGGGGTTCCAGCCGGGGAAGGTGCCGTCGTAGACGCCGGTGTAGCGGACCTGGGTGAGCGGGGTGGAGACGTCCGCGACGGCGACGGCGTCCCTGAAGCCGGGGAAGCGCTCGTCCAGGAAGGAGACGATGCCGCTGCGGACCCTGCGCTTGGCCGCGGTGTACTCCCGGCCGTGCTTGACCGGCAGGGTGTGCAGCTCCTCGCCGCGGCGCACCCGGGAGGACTGCTCCGGGCCCTCGTGCAGCGCCCGCCAGGGCTCGATGTCGGAGAAGTACGTCGCGAACACCACGGTGGACCCGCGGGGGGCCAGCTCCGGGTAGTGCCGGGTGCGGAACTGCACGTTCATGCTCGGGCAGCGGATGCCGGTGAGCCCGGCGGCCTCCCGCTCGTCCAGCAGGTAGGTGGTGCACGGGTCGCCCTCCGGGAAGGGCCGGCGCAGGCCCAGGAAGAGGGCGACGTAGCCGGGCGACAGCTGGCCCGGTTCGTCGATCAGCGAGGTGTACAGCCGGCGGTAGGTGTCGTTGAGGTAGCGGCCCTTGAGCAGCTTCATCACCGTGGTGTGGCCGTCGGCGGCGGAGACCACGATGTCGGCGCGGAACTCCCGCCCGTCGCTCAGCCGCACGCCCACCGCGCGGTCGTCCTCGACCAGGATCTCCTCGACCTTGGCGTTGTAGGTGATCTCGCCGCCGAGCTTGCGGTAGCGCTCCTCGATCGAGCGGGCCAGGCCGAGCGAGCCGCCCTCGGGCACCCCCGCGGCCTGGTTGGCGTGCGAGGCCAGCTGGAAGTAGAACGGCAGCACCGGGAAGGCCGGGTGCTTCTCGTAGAGGATGAAGTTGAAGGCCTCGCGCAGCAGCGGCTCGCGGAAGCGCTGCGCGTAGTCCGTCATCAGCACCGTGATGGACCTGCGGATGGTGGTGAAGTACGGGAGGAACGAGGCCAGCATCCGCCAGCGCTCGACCCGGCCCATCAGGCCGACCGGCTTGAGGAACGGGTACACCGCCAGCGCCTTGCGGAAGGTCCGGATGCCGTCGCAGAACTCCCGGATCGGGGCCGCGTCGGCCGGCGAGATGCCCAGCAGGTGGGCCTCCAGCCGGTCCGGGTCGGAGTAGAAGTACACCGCCCGGCCGTCCCGGCCGCGGACGATGTTGAACGCGTCGAAGTGCCGCATCTCCTTGCCCTGGAGGGCGCCCAGCTCCAGCCAGATCTGGTACATCTCGTTGCCCGGGCCGTTGCCGAGCAGCCAGCTGATGCACCAGTCGAAGGTGAAGTCGCTGCGGTCCCAGCCGGTGCAGGAGCCGCCGGGGATCTCGTGCATCTCGAAGATCCGGGTGCGGTACCCGTTCATCCGGGCGTAGCAGCCGGTGGAGAGGCCGCCGAGGCCGCCACCGACGATGATCATCGTCTCTCGCCGCCGTCTGTCAGCGGTGTCCCGCGCCATGTCTCTGGCCTTCCTCGTGGTCCTCGGGGTGGTCGGGCCGGTCACCGGGCGCTCCCGGTCACGGGCGGTGGTGGTCGCGGTGGCGGTCACCAGGCGATCGGGAGCGCCTGCAGCCCGTTCACCATCGCGTCGGCCTTCCACCGCAGTTCGTCCTCGGGCACGGCCAGCCGCAGGCCCGGCATCCGGCGCAGCACGGTCTCGATCGCCACCTGGAGCTCCAGCCGGGCCAGATGGGCGCCGATGCAGTAGTGCACGCCGTGGCCGAAGCCGATGTGCGGGTTGCCGGGGCGGTCCAGCACCAGCCGCTCCGGGTCCTCGAAGACCTCCGGGTCCCGGTTGGCGGCGGCGGTGGCGATCATCACCGCGTCACCGGCCCGGATCGTCACCCCGCCCAGCTCGACGTCGGCCGTCGCGTACCGGGGCAGGCTGAAGCCGGTGAGCAGCGGCACGTACCGCATCAGCTCCTCGACGGCCTTCGGGATCAGCTCGGGCCGCTCCCGCAGGCGCCGCAGCTCGCCGGGGTTGACGAGGAGCTGGTGGAAGAAGTTGCCGATCTGGTTGGTGGTGCTGACGAAGCCGGCGATCAGCAGGTCGCAGGCGATGGACAGCAGCTCGTCCTCGCTGATCAGGCCCTGTTCGCGGCAGGCGGCCACCAGGACGGTCAGCAGGTCCTCGCCGGGCTCGCGGCCGCGCAGGTCGAGGACGCCGGCCATGTACTCGATGAAGGCCTGGCCCTGGACGGCGAGCACCTCGCCGGGGGTGACGGCGGAGAGCACCGTCTCGGCCCAGCCCCAGAGCATCCGGTGGTCCTCGGCGGGGATGCCGAGCACCTCGCAGATGATGGTGGTCGGCATCGGGATGGCGAAGTCCTCGACCAGCTCGGCCGGCGCTCCGGCGGCCAGCATGCCGTCGACCAGTTCCTCGGCCAGCTCGCGGACCCGCAGGCGCAGCCGTTCGACCCGGCGGGCGCTGAACTCCCGGGCCACCAGGGAGCGCAGCCGGGTGTGCTCGGGCGGCTCGGTGGAGAACAGGCCGGCGCCGGTCCGGGACACCGGGCGCATCCGGGGCTGGTCCTGGCCCATCGCCTCGGCGAGGCTGAACCGCGGGTCGGCCAGGACGGTCCGGACGTCCTCGTAGCGGGTGACCAGCCAGGCGCCGTCGCCGTAGGGCATCCGGATCCGGGGCAGCGGCTGCTCGCGCAACTCGGCGTACCTGGGGTGGAGTTCGAGCCCGAGTGGCTCGAAGGGATAGGACAGCGGCTGGTGCTGCCTCAGCATGAGGCGGTCCACCTCTCGTGTGGGACTGCTGGAACCACCCGGATCGCCGGGGGTGTCGGGGCGGCGGGAACGCCGGGGCGGCCGGCCGGGGCCCGCGGAGTGCCGGTCTCAGGACGCATGGGCGGCGGCTCCGGTGAGGATGTCCCGGGCCAGCCCGGCGTTGCGGCCGATGTACTCGCGGTCGAGCATCTCGGCGTGGGTGCCGAAGCCCCGGAACACCGCCGTCCGGGTGGCCGAACTGCCGTGCCAGGCGCCGTGCTCGCCGACCGCGTAGAGCGCCACCTTCTCGTCGTCCGAGATCACGCTGACCGGGGCGGCGATCACCCCGAGGTTGGGCGTGCGGCTGCAGAACTGCAGGTAGTCCCGGGCCTGTTCGCGGGTCTCCTGAGCGACGACCTCCGAGCCGGTGTGGCGGTGCAGGTGCTCGGCGAGCTCGCGCTCGAAGGCCTCGACGTGGTCCTCGCCGAGGGTGAAGGACTCCGGGATGCGGTGCGAGTCCATGATCACCACATTGGGCACCGCCCGGCCGCGCCGCTCCAGCTCCTTGGCCACCTCGAAGGCGAGGTTCCCGCCGAGCGAGTAGCCGAGCAGGGCGCAGGGCCCCTCCGGCTGGAGGGTGTCGATCAGGTCGGCGTAGCGGGCGACCTTGTCGTCCCCCGCGACGTAGTTGAAGGCGACCATCCGGTACTCGGGCAGGTGGGCGGCGAACTGGCGGTAGACCAGGCCGTGGCCGCCCGCCGGCGGGAAGCAGAAGACGGTCTGCTGCTGCTCCTGGTTGAACCAGAGGTAGGGCTGGGCGCCCTCGATCCGGCCGGTGACGATGTGCTCCAGCGTCCTGGCCATCCCGTGCAGGGTGGTGACCTTGAACAGCAGGCTGACCGGGATGCCGATGTTGAACTCGGCCTGGAGGCCGTGGATCAGCTCGATCAGCTTGATCGAGCTGCCGCCGGCCTCGAAGAAGTCGTGCTGGAGGCCGACCTCCCCGATCCCGAGCAGGGCCTGCCAGTGCTCGGCCATCCGGACCTCGTAGAGGGTCACCGGCGGTTCGACGGCCTGCTCGCCGGCGTCCGGCCGGGGGGCGGGCAGCGCCGCGACGTCCACCTTGCCGTTGGCGGTGAGCGGCAGTTCGGCCAGTTCGGTGAAGTGGTTGGGGATCATGAAGGTGGGCAGGTAGCCGGCCAGGTGGCGGCGGAGCTCGCGGCGGTCCAGGGTGCGCCCGGGGGCCGGGACGCAGTAGGCGCAGAGCACCTCCTCGCCGCTCGCGTCGGGGCGGACGGTGACCACCGCCTGGGCGAGCTCGGGCCACTCGGCGAGCTGGGTCTCGATCTCGCCGAGCTCGATCCGGTGGCCGCGCACCTTGATCTGGGAGTCGGCCCGGCCGAGCAGGTGCACCCCGCCCGCGGCGTCCCAGCGGGCGAGGTCCCCGGTGCGGTAGAGCCGGACCGGTTCGGTGCCGTCGGGGCCGCCGAGCGGCCGGGTGACGAAGCGGCTGGCGGTCTGCTCCTCGTCGCCGGCGTAGCCGAGGGCCACGCCGGAGCCGCCGATCCACAGCTCCCCCGGGACCCCGGGCGGGACCGGGCGGCCGTACTCGTCCAGGAGGTGGAAGGCGCTGTTCGGGAACGGCCGCCCGATCGGCACCATCCGGCTGGGCTCCAGGCCGTCGACCGGGCCCTCGAAGTACGCGCTGTCGATGGTGGCCTCGGTCAGCCCGTAGGAGTTGACCAGCCTGGTCCGCGGGCCGCACAGGGCGCCCAGCCGCTGGTACTCCTCGACCTTCCAGACGTCGGAGCCGACCACCAGCAGCCGCATGAAGTCCAGCCGGGCGCCGGCGCGCTCGCAGTGGTTCATCAGGGTGCGGACCACGGCCGGGACGAACTCGGCGGCGTCCACCCGCTCGGCCCGCATCACCTCGTACAGCCGGGCGGTGTCGAACAGCAGCTCCCGGCCGACCAGCACCAGGGCGGCGCCGGAGCAGAGCGCCCGGACGACGTCCCCGGTGAAGACGTCGAAGGAGGGGCCGGCCATCTGGAGGTGGACCCGGACGTCGGTGTCCAGCCGGTACTCGGTGCGCCAGGCCTGGTAGGCGGAGGCCAGGTTGCGGTGGGCGACCCGGACGGCCTTGGGCCGGCCGGTGGAGCCGGAGGTGTAGACGACGTAGGCGGGGGCGTCGGGGTCGACCGGCCCGTCGACCGGTTCGGCGGACGCGGCGGGTTCGGCGGGTTCGGCCGGATCGGCCGCGGCGAACAGCTCGGCCGGGGTGACCGGCCGGGCCGGCAGCCCGGACAGCCGCTCGTCCTCGGTGACCAGCAGCCGCGCACCGGCGTGCCCGACCATGTACGCCAGCCGGTCGGCCGGGTGTCCCGGGTCGAGCGGCAGGTAGGCGGCGCCGGTGCGCAGCACCGCCAGCAGGGCGACGATCAGCCCGGGGGACTTGTCCAGGCAGAGCGCCACCACCGTGCCGGGGCCGGCGCCGAGGGCCCGCAGCCGCCCGGCGGCCCGGCGGGAGCGCTCCGCCAGCTCGCCGTAGGTCAGCCGCAGGGTCTCGCCGGACTCCGCGGGGGCGGCGACCGCGAGGGCGGTCGGGTCCGCCGCGGCCGCCCGCAGCACCAGTTCGTGGACCGGCTCCTGGTGGGCCACCGTGCGGTCGGCCCCGCTCCACCGGCCGAGCACCAGGGCGCGCTCCGCCGGGCCGAGCAACTCCAGCCCGGTGGCGGGCTGTTCGGCGCCGGCCGTGGTCAGCCCGGACAGCAGGTTGACGTAGTGGCCGGCCAGCCGCCGCATGGTCTCCGGCAGGAAGAGGTCGGTGTTGTACTTGAAGACGCAGTGGAACCGGCGCTCCGCCTCGTCCTCGTAGGCGGACAGCGTGATGTCGAACTGCCCCTCCTCCTCCGGGAGTTCGATGTACTCCAGGTGGTAGCCGTACTTCTCGGTGGCCACCTTGTGGTGGAGCAGGATGAACATCGCCTGGAAGACCGCCGAGCGGCTCGGGTCGTGCTGCAGCCCGAGCTTCTCCACCAGCAGGACGAACGGGTACTCCTGGTTGTCCAGCCCGCCCAGCACGGTGGTGCGCACCTGGGCCAGCAGCTCGGCCACGGTCGGTTCCCCGGCCAGCGAGGCGTGCAGCGGCAGCGGGTTGACGAAGTAGCCGTAGACGGAGGCGAACTCCTCGTCGGTGCGGCCCGTCACCGGGCTGCCGACGATGATGTCCTCCTGGCCCGAATAGGCGTGCAGCAGAAGGTAGTAGGCGCTGAGCAGCACCATGAAGACGGTGACGTTGTGCTCCCGGGCCAGCGCGTGCACCCGGGCGCTGAGCTCCTCGTCCAGGACGAAGAACTCGGAGGCGCCGTTGTGCGTCTGCACCGCCGGACGCGGCCGGTCGGTGGGCAGGTTGAGGACCGGCACCTCGGCGGGCAGGTGCGAGCGCCAGTAGTCGAGCATCCTCGGCGCCTCGCGGCCGGCCAGGAAGGCGTTCTGCCGGTTGAGGAAGTCGAGGTAGCGGGCGGTGACCGGGGGGAGCTGCGGGGCCCGGCCCTGGCGCAGGCCCTCGTAGACGGCGAGCAGCTCCTCGATGAAGGTGAAGGTGGAGATCGCGTCCGAGATGATGTGGTGGACGGCCTTCATGATCACCCAGCGCTCCGGCCCGCGCCGGAACAGCCGGAACCGCACCAGCGGGTCGTGCTCCAGGTCGTACGGCCTGCGGTACTCGCGGACGATCAGGTCGTGGACCTCGGCCCACTCCAGGCCCTCGACGTCGAACACCCGGAAGTCCGGCTCGGCCTCGGCGCGCACCCGCTGGACGGCCCGGCCGCCGTCCAGCAGGAAGTTGGCCCGCAGGCTGGGGTGGCGCTCGACCATCGCCCGGAAGGCGGCGGCCATCAGCTCGGGCTCCAGCTCCACCCGGACCTCGACCGCGCCGCCGATGTTGTAGGCGAAGCCGTCCGGGTTGAGCTGCTTGAGGAACCAGAGCGCCTTCTGGTTCTGGGTCAGCGGGAAGTGCGTCTCGTCCTCGTGGCGCTCGGCCTCGGCGCCGCCGGAGCCCGCGCCCTCGTCCGCGATCAGCTCGGCCACGCCCTCGTACAGCCGGGCGACCAGCTCGCCCACCGGCGCGTTGCCGAGCAGCGCCACCACCGGCAGGGCGACGCCGAGCTCGGTGTTGAGCCGGGCGCGCAGCTCCATCGCGAGCAGCGAGTCCAGGCCGAGGCCGCTCAGTCCGGTGGCGGGCCCGATCTGCTCGACCGGCACCCGCAGCACGGTGGCGGCGAGCCCGGTGAACCGCTCGGTGAGCAGTGCCCGGCGCTCCTCCTCGCCGGCCGCCCGCAGTGCCTCCAGCAGGCTGCTGCGCTCCGGTGCGGGGGCGGTGGCCCGGGCGGCGGCGGCCAGCTCGGCGACCAGCGGCGGCGGCGCCGGGTACCAGGAGAGGAAGACCGGCCAGTCGACCACGGTGGCGACCAGCAGCTGGGCGCGGTCCTGGCCGAGCACCCGCTCCAGCACGGCCATGCCGGCCTCCGGCGCGAGCGAGCTCATGCCGCGGCTGTTGCGGTAGTGGTCGATCAGGCCGAGCTCCTCGATCATGCCGGTGGCCCAGGGCCCCCAGTCGAGCGAGAGGGCGGGCAGGCCGAGGGCCCGGCGGTGGTGCGCCAGCGCGTCCAGGAAGGCGTTCCCGGCGGCGTAGTTGGTCTGGCCGGCCGTGGTCAGCAGGGAGGCGATCGAGGCGAACAGCACGAAGTGGTCGAGCGGTTCGCCGGCCAGCTGCCGGTGCAGCGCGAACGCGCCGAGCACCTTGGGGTCGTGGACGGCGTCGAACACCCCGCGGTCCAGCTCGGGGACGAGGGTGTCGCGGACCTGCCCGGCCAGGTGGAAGACGCCCCGGATCGGCGGCGAGTCGAGCGCGCGGTACTCGGCCAGCCAGCCGGCCAGCGCCCGCTCGTCGGTGATGTCCAGCGGCGCCGGGATCGGCTGCGCGCCGAGCGCCTCCAGCTCGCGCAGGAAGGCGGCGTTGCGTCCGGCCGGGCTCTGCGGGTCGAGGCCGCGCCACTGCTCGCGCGGGGGCAGCGGGCTGCGGCCGACCAGGATCAGCCGGCGGGCGCCGCGCCGGACCAGCGTCCGGCAGAGCAGTCGGCCGAGCGCACCGAAGGCGCCCGTCACCAGGTAGCTGCCGTCCGGGCGCAGCCGGGGCGGCAGCGGCCCGGTGAGGCCCTCGGCGGTGCGCAGCCGGGCGGTCAGCCGGCGGCCGGCGCGCAGCGCGATCTCGTCCTCGTCGGCGAGCGCGAACTCGCGCAGCAGCGCGGCCGCCTCCGCACCGGGGTCGGCGGCCGGGCCGAGGTCGACCAGCTTGCCGGGGTGGCCGGGCAGCTCCTGGTGGCGCAGCACCCGGCCGATGCCCCAGGCCGGGGCGCCGAGCGGTTCGACCGGTTCGCCGGGGGCGGTGGCCTGGGCGGCGCGGGTGACGACGTGCAGCCTGGCCTCGGGCAGTTCGCCGGGCAGCAGGGCGGCGAGCGCGATCAGGCTGTACGCACCGGCCGCGGTGTGGCCGGCCACGGTGGCGTGGTCGGCGTCCGCCAGGGCGGGCCGGTCGAGGTTCCAGAGGTGGACGACGGCCGCCGGGTCGGGGGCGCCGGCGGCGCGCCGCGCGGCCAGCACCCGGTGGAGGTCCTCGGCCGAGCCGGGCTCGACGGTGGACTCCCGCCCGTCGTCGGCCGGCCGGTAGCCCGCGCCCGGGCGGAGCAGGTGGCAGCTGCCGCCGCGCGCGGTGATCCGGGCCGCCAACTCCTCGGCGACTCCCCCGGCGTCGGCGAACAGCAGCCAGTGGTCGGGGTGTTCGGCGAGCAGGTCGGGGGTGTCGGGCTCGTCCGGGAGCTGCTGCCAGACGGGTTGGGCGAGCCAGCCGTCGATGGTGGCGAGGCCGACGGCGGTGGCGGCCTTCTCGACGTCGGCGGCCCGGAAGCCGCCGATCCCGCCGAGCGGCGCTCCGCCCTCGTCGTACACGGCGATGTCGCCGACCAGCTCGTCCCCGCCGTCGCGGGTGACGGTGGCGTGCACCCAGAGCGGGCGCTCGCCGACCGCGTCCAGGCGGACCTCCCCGATGGCCAGCGGCAGCTTGATGCCGGTACCGGCCGGGCCGTCCGCGGTGAGCAGCTGGGGGGTCAGCAGGGTCTGGAAGCAGGCGTCCATCAGCACCGGGTGGACGTGGTGGCCGGCCGCCGTGCCGGCGATCGCCGCCGTCGGACGGATCCGGGCCAGTGCCTCGCCGGGGCCGATCCAGACCTCCTCGATGCCCTGGAAGGCCGGGCCGTAGTGGTAGCCGAGGGCGGCCAGGGCGGTGTAGCAGTCGGGGCCGGACAGCCGGCGGGTGCTGCGCCCGCGGATCCGCTCGGCGTCCAGCCGGTGGCCGCCGCGGCGGCGCTGGCCGGGGCGGACGGTGCCCGCGGCGTGCACGGTGCGCTCCCGGCCGCCCTCGCCGAGGGTGCTGACGGTGAAGCCGCCGTCCTCGGCACTGAGCGAGAGCTGGACGGCCCGGCTCCCGTCGTCGGGCAGGAACAGCGCCTTGCGCAGCTCGATCCCGGCCAGCGCGGCATCGGTGCCGCCGGTCAGCGCGCGCACCGCCTGGACGGCCATCTCCAGGTACCCGGCCGCCGGGAAGAGCACGTTGCCCTGGATCCGGTGGTCCTCCAGGTAGGGCAGCGCCTCGGCGTCCAGCCGGGCCTCCCAGAGCGGCTCGGCGCTCGGCAGCCGGCGGCCGAGCAGCGGGTGGTCGAGCCGGCCGAGCCGGACCTGCTCGACCGCGCCGGGCTCGACCCAGTGCCGGTCGCGTTTGAAGGGGTAGCGCGGCAGCGGCACCGGCCGGCCGGACGGCTGGAGGACGGACCAGTCGACGGCCGCGCCGAGGTTGTGCAGGGCGGCCAGCGAGGCGGTGAAGCAGGCCTGCTCGTCCTCCTGGCGGCGGATCGAGGGAAGGGTCCGCACCTCGGGGAGGTCGTCGCCGCCGGGCCGGGCCTCCACCGTCTCCTGGATCGCCCGGCCCAGCACGGGGTGCGGGCCGATCTCCAGGAAGAGCCGGCAGCCGTCGTCGGCGAGGCGCTCCACGGCCTGCTGGAAGCGCACGCTGTCGCGGACGTTGCGCCACCAGTAGGCGGCGTCCAGCTCGGTGCCGTGGGCGGTGCCCTCCTGGCCGGTGAGGTAGAGCGGCACCTGGGCGGGGCGGGCCTTGAGGTCGGCGAGCGAGTCGAGCAGCTCCTCCTTGATCAGCTCCATGCGGGCGCTGTGGTAGGGCACTTCGACGGTCAGCGGGCGGGCGAAGACCTGCTCGGCGGTCAGCTCGGCGGCCAGCCCGGCCAGTACCGCGGCGTCCCCGGCGAGGGTGAGCGAGGTCGGGCTGTTGATCGCGGCGACCGAGACGGCGTCGCCGTGCGGGCGCAGCCGGCGCAGCGCCTCGGCCTCGGAGAGCGCGACGGCGAGCATGCCGCCGGTGCCGGCCAGCCGCTGCTGGAGCCGGCTGCGGTGGACCACGACCTTGACGGCGTCGGCCAGGTCGTAGACCCCGGCCTCGTGGAAGGCGGCGACCTCGCCGGTGCTGTGGCCGACGATGGCGTCGGGATGGACGCCGCGGCTGCGCCAGAGGGCGGCCAGGCCGATCTGCACGGCGAAGTTGGCGGGCTGGGCGAGCCAGGTCTCGGCCATCCGGGAGGAGGACTCGTCGGCGGCCAGCTCCTCGGTGAGCGACCAGCCGGTGAGCTCTGCGAGGTGCTCGGCGCAGCGCTCGACGGCCTCGCGGTAGACCGGCTCGGCGGCGAACAGCTGCCGGCCCATCGCCCACCACTGCGGGCCCATGCCGGTGAACACCCAGGCCAGCCGGCGGTGCCCGGCCGCGCGGCGCCGGTCGGTCAGCACCCGGGGGTGCGGCTCGCCTCGGAGGTAGGCGCCGAGCGCCTCGTCCAGTGCCTCCCGGGTGTCGTAGACCACCGAGAGCCGGGAGTCCAGGTGCTGGCGGCGGTGGGCGAGGGTGTGGCCGAGGTCGGCGAGGGCCGCGGGGGTGCCGCCGCGGACGCCGGCCAGCTCGGCCTGGACGCCGGCGGCCAGCTCGGGCAGTGCGGCGGCGTCGCGCGCGGTGAGCGGCAGGACGGTGTACCGGGGCGGCGGTACCTCCGCGGGCCCGGCGGCCGGTGCGGGGGCGGCCTCCAGCAGGACGTGGGCGTTGGTGCCGCCGAAGCCGAAGGAGTTGACGCCGGCCCGGGCGGGGCCCCGGTGGGCCGGCCAGGGGGTGGCCTCGGTGGGGATCTCGAACGGCAGGGTGGCCGGGTCGATCGCCGGGTTGAGCCGCTCCAGGTTGATGTGCGGCGGGATCAGGCGGTGCTCGATCGCCAGCGCGGACTTGATCAGCCCGGCCAGGCCGGAGGCCGACTCGGTGTGCCCGATGTTGGTCTTGACCGAGCCGACGTAGCACCGGTCGCCGGGGCGGCGGCCGACCGCCAGGGCGCGGGCCAGGGCGCCCGCCTCGATCGGGTCGCCCACCGGGGTGGAGGTGCCGTGCGCCTCGACGTACTGGAGGCTGCCGGGGGTGATGCCGGCCTCGGCGCAGACCCGCTCGATCAGGGCGACCTGGGCGTCCGGGTTGGGCACGGTGATGCCGTTGGTGCGGCCGTCCTGGTTGACGCCGCTGCCGATGATCACGGCGTGGATCGGGTCGCCGTCGCGCTGGGCGTCGGAGAGCCGCTTCAGCGCGACCACGGCGACGCCCTCGGCGCGGACGTAGCCGTCGGCCGCCGCGTCGAAGGTGCGGGAGCGGCCCTGCGGGGAGAGGAAGCCGCCCTTGGTCTCGGCGATGGTGTACTGCGGCGCGATGTGCAGCAGGGTGCCGCCGGCCAGCGCGAGGTCGGTCTCGCCGCGCTGCAGGCTCTGCGCGGCGAGGTGGACGGCGACCAGGGAGGAGCTGCACGCGGTGTCGAGGGAGACGCTGGGGCCGCGGAAGTCGAAGCAGTGCGAGATGCGGTTCGACACCATCGTCATCATCGTGCCGGTGGCGGTGTGCGCGGCCAGGGTCTCGAAGGAGAGGTCCGAGAACTGGACGATCTTGTAGTCCAGGGTGAACGCGCCGACGTAGACCCCGACTTCGCGGCCGGCCAGCTCGCCCGGCTTCTGGCCGCCGTCCTCCAGGGCCTCCCAGGCGACCTCCAGGAGCTTGCGCTGCTGCGGGTCCATGTGGTCGGCCTCGCGGCCGCTGATGCCGAAGAACGCCGGGTCGAACTCGTCGAAGCCGTCGATGTAGCCGCCGCGGCCGCCCACCAGGCGGCCGGGCTTGGCCTTGTCCCGGCTGCCGAGGGTGGCCACGTCGTAGCGGCTGCGCGGGGTCGGCGTGATGCAGTCCCTGCCCTCCACCAGGTTCTGCCAGAACGTCCGGTGGTCGTTGGCACCGCCCGGCAGCCGGCAGCCGATGCCGATGATCGCGATCTTCTCCGGGACCCTCCCCCGAGCCCTCTCCTGAGCCCTTTCCCGGGCCTCGGAGGGACGGTCGGCGCGGCGCGGGTCCGCGGGGCGGTCGGGGGAATCAGAGGGGTCCGGGGGTGCGGCGGGGCATGAGTCCGTCATGGTCGAGTCCTTGTGTCGCTGCGTTCGCGCGCGTGGCACGGGCGTGGGAGGGCCGCGCGGGCATGGGGACGGCGGCCGCGGCCCCGCTCCGGGCGCACCGGAGCAGGGTCGGCCGGGGCGAGCCGGGGAGGAGGCGGGCGGAGAAGGGGGACGGGCCCTGGGGAACGGGCCGAAGAAGGGCTGGCCGGGGGCGGACGGGTGGAGCACGGGCGGGTGGAGGGGTGCGCGGGAGCGGTCAGGCCGGGGCGTCCTCGGCCCGCACCGGGCGGCGCAGGGCCTGGAGGTGACTGGCGATCACCTCACCCGTGCCGGGGAAGTCGGACGGGCGCCGCAGCCCCACCGCGGCCGGTCTACGGCCCGGCTGCCAGGTGAAGCTGCCGAAGAGGTGGTCCCAGACCGAGAGGTCCGAGCCGTAGTGCCCGGCCTCGGCCAGGTCGACGCTGTGGTGCAGCCGGTGCTGCTCCGGGCCGGCGAGGACGTGGTTGAGCGGGCCGATCCGGACGTCGATGTTGGCGTGCACGAAGTAGCCCTGGGCGACCACGAACAGGCCCACCACGAACACCGACTCCTGCGAGAAGCCCGCCAGCGCGAGGGAGAGCTGGACGGCGCCCTGGGTGACCAGCACGTCGAGGACGTGGTTGACGCCGTTGTTGGCGACGTTGACCTTCCGCGGGACGTGGTGCACGCCGTGCAGCCGCCAGAGCCACGGGTTGTGGTGGCTCCACCGGTGCACCAGGTAGTTGGCCAGCGAGCCGAGCAGCAGCGCCGCCGGGATCTCGACCCAGAGCGGCAGTGCCGGACGCGGCGGCGCCGCCCAGCCGACGGCGACCGACACCGGCAGCTGCGAGAGGCTCCCGCCGATCATGGTGAGCACGAAGTACACGCCGTACCAGCCCCACTCACCGAAGGCCGGACGCCATTGCACTTCGTAGGGGATCAACCATTCGAGAGCCGTCAGATAGCCGACCGTTCCGAACAGGAAGAACAGGCTCACCCGGCCGAAGTCCCAGCGCCAGCGCAGGGCCGCGACCGATATCGACACGAGCGTGAGCAGCAGGATCGGGTATGCGACATGACGGAGCACAGCTCGTGGCTGTACGCCCATGGCGGCCCCCTTCGCGATCCAACACCGAGCGATCACCGAACGCATTCGTTCTGATACTAACGGTGGCCGGAAGGGGATGCGAGGGATTTCGAAGAAGAATCACAAGCGGCCAAATTTGTCGGACAATACGCAGACAAACATGGCGTCAGATGTGCTCGGTGATGAATGGCTTCTGCTATTTCATCTCATCATCAGCCCGGCCCTTTTCACGCGGCGGACCGCCGGGGCCGCCTCCCGCCCGACGGCAGCCGCGCCCGGGGCCGGACGATCCGTCACCACCGCCGCCCCGCAGGGTCGTTGACCGACGGAAACGACTCAGGCCCGATGGTCTCCCATCGGGCCTGAGTCGTGGATCCCCCGTTCCCGGAGGATCACCGGGGCGCCAGCCCGTCCAGAACCGCGTTCACCAGTTCCTCGGGGTCCAGATCGCTGAAGCTGGTGTCGGTCGGATCCGCTCCCGAGGACCGGAACGAGCGGATCAGGACCGGGCCGAGCAGCAGGTCCATCGCGAGGTTCAGGTTCGCCCCCGGGCGGATCACCCCCTCCGCGACCCCCTTCTGGAGGATTCGCATGACGATGTCCCGACGCGGGCGGATCGCCTGGTCGACGTACTCCCGGTAGAGCTCCGGGTGGGTGTCGGCCACACCGAACAGCCTGGGCACCAGCTGGATGTACCGCGGGTCGTCGTGCATCCGCTGCATGCCCCGGACGCATTCGATCAGCGCCTGCCGCAGGTCCTTCGCGGCCGGGGCCTCCGGCATCTCGCCCCGCAGGGAGCAGATCGCGGCCACCAGGAGCTCGTCCTTGGTCTTCCACCGCCGGTAGATGGTGGTCTTGGCGACGGAGGCCCGGGCCGCGACGGTCTCCACGGAGAGCCCGTCCGGGCCGACCTCGGCGAGGAGGGCGAGCGAGGCGTCGAGGATCGCCCGCTCCGCCTCCTCACTCCGAGGCCGTCCGGACCGGACCGGCGTTCTTTTGGCCGGCGCACTTGTCTTTTGGATGGTGGGGCCTCCTACTCGGTGCGGGGGTTACGGCTGGGCATCGCCAGGACCACCGCCGCGGCGCCGAGGAGCGCGAACCCTCCAGCAGCGATCGATGTCACGTGCATCGCCGAGACGAAGGCGTCCTGTGCCTTCTCGAACAGCATCTGCAGGTCGGCGAGCGCGGACCGTGGAACGGTACCCGACTGTACCTGGGCCACCAGCTTCTCGGCCTCGGTACCCGTACCAACGATCGACTCGGCGGCGTTGTGCCGGGCGGCCTCCGGGAAGACCGTGTCCACCGTGTCGGAGATCTTGCCACGGTAGGCCGCGGCGAGCACCGATCCGAGCACCGCGATACCGAGCGCACCGGCCATCTGGCGGACGGTGTTGGTGACCGCCGAGCCGGCACCCGCCTTGGTCACCGGCACCGCCGACATGGCGAGCGCGGTGGCCGGGGCGAAGACGCCACCCATGCCGAAGCCGAACAGGAGGCTGATCACCAGCAGGTACCAGACCGCGGTGTCCTTGTCGACGATCGCCCAGCCCAGCAGGGACAGGCCCATGATGGCGAGGCCGCCGGCGACCGGGCCGCGGTGGCCGAACTTGGCGGTCAGGCCGGAGCTCTTGGCGGCGCTGATCATCATGCCGACCGCGACGGGCAGGGCGAACAGGCCGGCCTTCAGCGCGTCGTAGCCGCGCGCCGCCTGCCAGTAGTAGGCCATGAAGACCAGGCCGCCCATCAGCGCGAACGAGGTCACCGAGAGGGCGAAGGTACCGCTGGAGAAGAGCCGGTTGCGGAACAGGTTGACGTCCAGCGTGGGCGAGGCACTGCGCTTCTGCAGCCAGACGAAGAGCGCCAGGACGGCCACGCCGCCGAGGGAGGGGAGCAGGACGGCCGCGGAGATCCAGTCGTTGGTCTCGCCGCCCTTGATGATCCCGTAGACCAGGCCGATGACACCGACGGTGCTGAGCACCACGCCGAGCGGGTCGAGCCGGCTGGGCTTGGGGTCACGGGACTCGGGCACGACCATCATCACCGCGATGGAGCCGACGATCACGACCGGGATGTTGACCAGGAAGAGCGAGCCCCACCAGAAGTACTTGAGCAGCAGACCACCGGTGATCGGACCGACCGCGATGGCGATGCCGGAGAAGGAGGACCAGAGGCCGATGGCCTTCCCGCGCTCGTTCGGCGGGAAGACGTTCTGGATGATCGAGAGGGTCTGCGGCTGGACCATCGCGGCACCGAGGCCCATCCCGGCACGGGCCAGGATCAGCGGGACCGGCTCGGTCACCAGCGCCGCGACCACCGAGGTGATGCCGAACAGCACGAGGCCGATCACCAGGAGGAGCTTGCGGCCGACCCGGTCGCCCAGGACGCCGAAGGTGAACATCAGGCCGGCGAAGATCAGGATGTAGGAGTCGAGCACCCACTCCATCTCGCTCTGCGTGGCGTTCAGGTCGTGCTGGATCGTGCGGAGGCCGACGTTGAGGATCGTGTTGTCGATCAGGATCACCAGCAGGCTGCTGACGAGCACGCCGAGGATCAGCCAACGGCGCGGATGTCCTGCCTGGGGCTGGACTTGGGGAATCGTGGTCTGTGTCATGGCCCAGAACTCTAGGGGATTTCGATACGCAACGGGAGCGTATCGCTATGGTCAGGGAATGTGACTCTCGTCACACCGTTCGGTACTGACCGCGGCGCGGTGCGACCGTCCGGGTCCAGGCAGCCGGACACCGCCCGCCACCGGTCCGAGGACCGGCAGACGGGCGGTGCGGAAGCGGTCGTCGGGGAGCCCCCGGCCGCGGTCTCGCGGCCGCGGGGAATCCACGGCCGACTGCTCTTGAATTCACGCGATGTTCGCCATGGAGCGGTGGCCGGAGATGAATGCGTTGATCGCCGGGATGACCGACAGCGCGTGGTCGTTGAGGAAGAAATGGCCACCGGCGAAGGTGCGCAGCGAGAAATCACCGGTGGTGTGGTCGGCCCAGGCCTCCGCCTCCGCGGTGGTGACATGCGGATCGGCATCGCCGGTCAGCAGCAGAATGGGCCGGTCAATGGAATCCGCACCGGGCCGGCAGCGGTACGTCTCGGCTGCCTTGTAGTCGCTGCGGACGTACGGGAGAATCATTTCCAGAATTTCCGGGTCGCGCAGCATCCGGGGGTCGGTGCCGCTCAGCCGCTCCATGTCCCGGATCAGCGCGCGGTCGTCCAGCAGGTGGACGTACTCGTCGCGGGGGCGGGACGGCGCGCGCCGCCCGGAGGCGATCACGCCCTGCAGCTCGATCCCCTCGCGCTCCAGCCGGACGGCCACCTCGAAGGCCAGTGAGGCGCCGAGGCTGTGGCCGAACAGCGTGAGCGGCCGGTCCGACCAGGGGCGCAGCTCCCGCACCACCAGGTCGGCGAGTTCGTGCAGATCCTCGACGCAGGGTTCGGCGGCGCGGTCCTGGCGCCCGGGGTACTGGACGGCGAGCACGTCCACCGAGGTGTTCATCGCCCGGGCGACCGGCAGGAAGTACCCGGCCGAGCCGCCCGCGTGCGGGAGGCAGACCAGCTGCGCGGGCGCGGCCGGGGACGGCTGGAAACGCCGTATCCAGAGACTGCTCCGTTCCGGCGCTGCTGACTTGTACATTCGGATTCCCCATCCCGTCGCGCTTCCCGAGAAGCGGTCCGCCGCTCAGTTCCGCCTTGTGCGACGGGCCGCCGGTCTGCATAACATTCAAGCCGGGGCGATACTCGCGGGGCCAGACGTCAACCCCCCTCAAGCGCCCCCGGGCACCCCTATCGGGCAATAGGGGGTTCCCCCTGCCCGGAACTGCGGGTATGCCGCCCGGTGGTCGGCCCCGGGCGGGTAGGGGGACACCAGGGGTTGAGCCCGGAATGAGCGGGTGGATATGGTCGGCGCCATATAACCCGTGATTCGTCGCATTCTGCCGCGCGGTCCGTTCTTCAGTCGAGGAGATAGACGTTCGCAT
Organism: Kitasatospora sp. NPDC058170; assembly: GCF_042883905.1. Lineage (NCBI taxonomy): Bacteria > Bacillati > Actinomycetota > Actinomycetes > Kitasatosporales > Streptomycetaceae > Kitasatospora > Kitasatospora sp. NPDC058170. The sequence goes on along the minus strand of NZ_JBHVUV010000015.1, from coordinate 27,420 downwards.
GACAACGAACGAGGAAAAACTCCGGGAATACCTCAGGCGGACCACCACGGCCCTGCATCAGGCGCAGCAGCGGCTGAACGACATCGCCGACCGCGAGCAGGAGCCGATCGCCATCGTCGCGATGGGCTGCCGCTACCCCGGCGGGGTGCGCTCGCCCGAGGACCTGTGGCGGATGGTGTCCGAAGGAGTGGACGCCATCGGTGAGTTCCCCGAGGACCGCGGCTGGGCCGAGGACCTCTTCGACCCGGACCCGCGGACCGCCGGAAAGACCTACTCGACGCGCGGTGGATTCCTGTACGACGCGGCGGAGTTCGACGCCGGCTTCTTCGGTCTGCCGCCGCGCGAGGCGGTCGCGATCGACCCGCAGCAGCGGCTGCTGCTGGAGACCTCCTGGGAGGCCCTGGAGCAGGCCGGGATCGTGCCGGACTCGCTGCGCGGCGAGCAGGTCGGCGTCTTCACCGGGGTGATGTACCAGGACTACGCCTGGCGCTGCCGGCCCACGCCGAAGGAGGTCGAGGGCCTGGTCGGCATCGGCAGCGCGGCCAGCGTGGCCTCCGGCCGGATCGCCTACACCTACGGCTTCGAGGGCCCGGCGATCACCGTCGACACCGCCTGCTCCTCCTCGCTGGTCACCCTCCACCTGGCCGTGCAGTCGCTGCGCCGCGGCGAGTGCACGCTGGCCCTGGCCGGCGGGGCGACCGTGATGGCCACCCCGGGCGTCTTCGTCGAGTTCAGCCGCCAGCGCGGACTGGCCCCGGACGGCCGCTCCAAGGCCTTCGCGCAGGCCGCCGACGGTACGGGCTGGTCCGAGGGCGTCGGCCTGCTGGTGCTGGAGCGGCTCTCCGACGCCCGCGCCAACGGCCACCCGGTCCTGGCCCTGATCCGCGGCTCGGCCGTCAACCAGGACGGCGCCAGCAACGGGCTCACCGCCCCCAACGGCCCCGCCCAGGAGCGGGTCATCCGCCAGGCGCTCGCCCAGGCCGGACTGGCCCCCTCGGACGTGGACGCGGTCGAGGCGCACGGCACCGGCACCGCCCTCGGCGACCCGATCGAGGCCCAGGCGCTGCTCGCCGTCTACGGCCAGAACCGCGAGGAGCCGCTCTGGCTCGGCTCGCTGAAGTCCAACCTGGGCCACACCCAGGCGGCGGCCGGGGTCGGCGGCGTCATCAAGACGGTGCTGGCGATGCGCCACGGCCTGCTGCCGCAGACCCTGCACGTCGACGAGCCGACCCGGCACGTGGACTGGTCCTCCGGCGCCGTCGAACTGCTCACCGAGCAGCGCGCCTGGCCCGAGACCGGCCGTCCGCGCCGGGCCGGGGTGTCCTCCTTCGGCATCAGCGGGACCAACGCGCACCTGATCCTGGAGCAGGCCGAGGCCGTGGATGCGGGCGAATCCGCCTCCAGCGAGGGCCTGTTGACCCCGTGGGCGCTGTCCGCGCGCAGCCCGAAGGCGCTGCGCGGGCAGGCCGAGCGGCTGCACGCCCTGCTCACCGAGCGGCCCGCCGCCGACCCCGGCGCCGTCGCCGCCGCACTGCTCTCCACCCGCACCGGCTTCGACCACCGGGCCGTCGTCCTCGCCGCCGGACGGGACGAACTGCTCGCCGGGCTGGCGGCGCTGGCCGCCGGCACCGCCAACCCCTCGGTGGTCCAGGGCCGTTCGCACGCCGGGCCGCTCGCCGTGCTGTTCACCGGCCAGGGCGCCCAGCGCACCGGCATGGGCCGCGAGCTGTACGAGCGCTTCCCCGCCTTCGCCGAGGCCTTCGACGCCGCCTGCGCCGCCCTGGACCCGCACCTCGGACGCTCCCTCAAGGAGCTGGTGTTCGACCCGGAGCACGCCGAGGAGCTGGACCGGACCGGGTTCACCCAGCCCGCGCTGTTCGCCCACGAGGTGGCGCTGTACCGGCTGCTGGAGTCCTTCGGCGTCCGCCCCGACCACCTGATCGGCCACTCCGTCGGCGAGCTGGCCGCCGCCCACGTCGCCGGGGTGTTCGACCTCGCCGACGCGGCCAAGCTGGTCGCCGCCCGCGGCCGGCTGATGCAGAGCCTCCCGGCCGGCGGCGCCATGGCCGCCGTCCAGGCCACCGAGGCCGAGGTGCTGGCCGCCCTGGACGGGTACGGCGACCGGGTCTGCGTCGCCGCCGTCAACGGCCCCGCGGCCACCGTGGTCTCGGGCGACGAGGACGCCGTCACCGCGGTCGCCGACGCGCTCGCCGCGGGCGGCCGCAAGACCAAGCGGCTGCGCGTCAGCCACGCCTTCCACTCCGCCCACATGGACCCGATCCTCGACGAGTTCGCCGCCGTCGCCCAGGAGTTGACCTACCGCGAGCCGCAGATCCCGGTCATCTCCAACCTGCTCGGCGCCATCGCCGGGCCGGGCACCCTCACCGACCCCAAGTACTGGGTGCGGCACATCCGCGAGGCGGTCCGCTTCGCCGACGGCGTCGCCGCCCTGCGCGACGCCGGCGTCACCGGCTACCTGGAGGCCGGACCGGACGCCGTGCTCGCGGCGATGGCCCGCGAGACCCTGACCGGCACCGACGCCACCGTCCTGCCGGCCCTGCGCCGCGACCGCCCCGAGGTCACCGCGCTGCTCACCGCGCTCGCCGGGCTGCACACCGCCGGCCACCCGGTGGACCTCTCCCCCGCCGTGCCGGCCCGCACCGGCCGGCCCGCCGAGCTGCCGACCTACGCCTTCCAGCGCGAGCGCTACTGGCTGGACGAGGAGCCGGGGCTGCCCGGCGCGGCCGCCCCCGGCTCCGCCGAGGGCCGCTTCTGGCAGGCCGTCGGCGAGGGCGACTCCACCGCGCTGCTCGGGCTGCTGGACGGCGCCGAGGAGCACCAGGAGGCCCTGGACCGGCTGCTCCCGCTGCTCACCGGCTGGTGGCAGCGCCGGCAGCCGCAGGTGCCCGCGGGCGAGGCCGAGGCCGAGCCCGAGGCGCTCACCCTGCTCGACCGGCTGCGCGCCCTGGACGAGCCTGCGCGGTTCGACGAGCTCTGCCTGTTCGTGCGGCACGAGTGCGCGATCGCCCTCGGCCACGCCTCCGGCGAGGCGATCGACCCCGACGGCGACTTCCTCGACCTCGGGTTCACCTCGCTCTCCGCCGTCGACTTCGGCAACCGGCTGCGCGAGGAGACCGGTCTGGAGCTGTCGCTCAGCGCCGTCTACGAGTACCCGACGCCACTGGCTCTGGCCGAGTTCCTCTCCGCCGAGCTGATCGCCACCTTCCCTGAACTGCTCTCCTGAAGCTGGATTGGGTGTATGTCCAAGCAACTCGCACACACTGTGAACGAGCCGGTGGCGGTCATCGGCCTCTCCTGCCGGCTGCCGCAGGCACCGGATCCCGCCTCCTTCTGGCAGCTGCTGCGCGCGGGCCGGGACGCCGTCACCGACGCCCCGGCCGGCCGCTGGTCGGATGACGAGGGCCTGCGGACCTCCTACGGACGCGGCGGCTTCCTGGACTCGGTCGACGGGTTCGACGCCGGGTTCTTCGGCATCTCGCCGCGCGAGGCGACGGCGATGGACCCGCACCAGCGGCTCGTCCTGGAGCTCGGCTGGCAGGCCCTGGAGGACGCGGGCATCGCCCCGGACCGCCTGGCCGGCAGCCGCTCCGGCGTCTTCGTCGGCGTCATCACCGACGACTACGCGAGCCTGACCGGGCAGCTCGGGGCGGCCGCCGTCACCCCGCACACCATGACCGGCCTGCACCGCAGCATCATCGCCAACCGGCTCTCCTACGTGCTCGGCCTGCGCGGCCCCAGCCTGACCGTGGACACCGGCCAGTCCTCCTCGCTGGTCTCCGTCCACCTGGCCTGCGAGAGCCTGCGCTCCGGTGAGTCCACCGTGGCCCTGGCCGGCGGCGTCAACCTCAACCTGATCCCGGAGACCACCGAGCGGATCGGCACCTTCGGCGCCCTGTCCCCGGACGGCCGCTGCTACACCTTCGACGCCCGGGCCAACGGCTACGTCCGCGGCGAGGGCGGCGCGGTCGTCGTCCTCAAGCTGCTCTCGCAGGCGATCGCGGACGGCGACCCGATCCGCTGCGTGCTGCTCGGCAGCGCGGTCAACAACGACGGCGGCGGCGCCACCCTCACCGCGCCCCACCAGCAGGCCCAGGAGCAGGTCGTCCGGCTCGCCCACGAGCACGCCGGGATCGCGGCCGGCGACGTCCAGTACGTGGAGCTGCACGGCACCGGCACCCCGGTCGGCGACCCGATCGAGGCGGCCGCCCTCGGCCGCACCGTCGGCGCCGCCGAGGGCCGCGAACTGCCGCTCGTGGTCGGTTCGGTGAAGACCAACGTCGGCCACCTGGAGGGCGCGGCGGGCATCACCGGGCTGCTCAAGGTGCTGCTGAGCGTCCAGCACCGGGAGCTGCCGGGCACCCTCAACCACGAGACGCCCAACCCGGACATCCCGCTCGACGAGCTCAACCTGGAGGTCCGCACCGCCCTCGGCCCGTGGCCGCAGGCCGACCGCCCGCTGCTGGCCGGCGTCTCCGCGTTCGGCATGGGCGGCACCAACTGCCACGTGGTGGTGGGCGAGTGGGCGGGCGCCGAGGCTCCCGTCGAGACCGCCGAAGCCGCCGGGCCGACCGGTCCGGCGCTGCTCACCGAGGCCTCCGGCGCCCCCGTGCCGTGGGTGCTGTCCGGCAGCGGCCGCGCCGGGCTGCGCGCCCAGGCGGAGCAGCTGGCGGCCTTCGCCGCCGAGCACCCCGCGGCCGACCGGGCCGACCTCGGCCGCTCGCTGGCGCTCACCCGCACCGCCCTCGACCAGCGGGCCGTCGTCCTCGCCGCCGACCGCGCCGACGGCCTCGCCGGGCTGACCGCCCTGGCCGAGCGGCTGCCGGGCGCCAACGTCGTCACCGGCCAGGCCGACATCCCCGGCAAGGTCGCCTTCGTCTTCCCCGGCCAGGGCGCGCAGTGGCAGGGCATGGCCGCCGCGCTGCTGGAGACCTCCCCCGCCTTCGCCGAGCGGCTCGCCGAGTGCGACGCCGCGCTGCGCGCGCACGTCGAGTGGTCCGTGCTCGACGTGGTCCGCGGCGGCGAGGACGCCGAGTCGCTGGAGGACGTGGTCGTCGTCCAGTGCGCGCTGTGGGCCGTGATGGTCTCGCTCGCCGCGATGTGGCGGGCGGCCGGCGTGGAGCCGGCCGCCGTGGTCGGCCACAGCCAGGGCGAGATCGCCGCCGCGACCGTGGCCGGCGCGCTCACCGTCCAGGACGGCGCCCGGGTCGTCGCGCTGCGCGCCCGCGCCATCAAGGAGCGGCTCTCCGGCCTCGGCGGCATGGTCTCGCTGGCGCTGCCCGCCGAGCAGGCCGTCGAGCGGCTCGCCCGCTGGGGCGAGCGGATCTCGCTCGCCTCCGTCAACGGCACCTCCTCCAGTGTCGTCTCCGGCGAGCCCGAGGCCCTGGACGAGCTGATCGCCTCCTGCGAGGCCGACGGCGTCCGGGCCCGCAAGGTCGCCGTCGACTACGCCTCGCACGGCGCCCAGGTCGAGATCATCCGCGAGCAGGTCGTCGAGGCGCTGACCGGCATCGAGCCGCGCAGCGCCGAGATCCCGTTCTACTCCTCCGTCACCGGCGAACTGATCGACACCGCCGGCCTGGACGCCGAGTACTGGTACACCAACCTGCGCCAGACCGTCCGCTTCGCCGACACCGTCCGGGCCCTGCTCGCCGACGGCTTCGGCTTCTTCATCGAGTCCAGCGCCCACCCGGTGCTGACCGTCGCCGTGCAGGAGAGCCTGGAGGCCTCCGGGGCCACCGCCGTCGCGCTGGGCACGCTGCGCCGCGGCGAGGGCGGGCCGGACCGCTTCCTCGCCTCGCTGGCCGAGGGCTTCGTACGCGGCCTGCCGGTGGACTGGGAGGCGGTGTTCGCCCCGCTCGGCGGAGCGCGCGTCGCGCTGCCCGGGTACGCCTTCCAGCGCCAGCGGTACTGGCTGGACACCACCGGCCTGGCCACCCGCCCGGCCGCGCTCCGCACGGCCGCCGCCGCGGACACCGGCGAGGAGCCGGCCGCCGCCTCGGCGCTGCGCCAGGAGCTGGAGCCGCTGGGCGCCGCCGAGCGCGAGGCGGCCTGCCTGCGCCTGGTGCTCGCGCACACCGCCGCCGCGCTCGGCCACCCGTCGCCGGACGCCGTCGAGGCCGACCGGACCTTCAAGGACCTGGGCGTCGACTCGCACCTGTCGGTGCAGATCCGCAACGCGCTCGGCGCCGAGTGCGAACTCCCGCTGCCCACCACCGTCCTGTTCGAGCACCCGACGCCGACGGCCCTGGCGCACCACCTGCACGCGGCCGTGTTCGGCGCGCAGGACGGCGCCGCCCGCGTCGACGGCCCGCTGGCCGCCCCGGACGACGACCCGATCGCGATCGTCGGCATGGCCTGCCGCTTCCCCGGCGGGGTCTCCTCCCCCGCCGAGCTGTGGCGGCTGGTCGCCGAGGGCCGGGACGGGATCTCCGGGTTCCCGGAGGACCGCGGCTGGGACCTCGAGGGCCTCTACCACCCCGACCCGGAGCACTCCGGCACCAGCTACGTCACCAAGGGCGGCTTCCTGCACGACGCCGGCCGGTTCGACGCGGGCTTCTTCGGCATCTCGCCGCGCGAGGCCACCGCGACCGACCCGCAGCAGCGCCTGCTCCTGGAGACCTCCTGGGAGGCCTTCGAGCAGGCCGGGATCGACCCGGCGGCGCTGCGCGGCTCGCGGACCGGTGTCTTCGCCGGTGTGATGGCGCCGGACTACGGCCCGCGCCTGCACGAGGCGCCCGAGGGCGCCGAGGGCTACCTGCTGACCGGGATGGCCGGCAGCGTGGTCTCGGGCCGGATCGCCTACTCCTTCGGCTTCGAGGGCCCGGCGGTCACCATCGACACCGCCTGCTCCTCCTCGCTGGTCGCGATGCACCTGGCCGGACAGGCCCTGCGGCTCGGCGAGTGCGACCTCGCACTGGCCGGCGGTGTGACCGTGATGGCCACCCCGGGCATGTTCCTGGAGTTCAGCCGCCAGCGCGGCCTGGCCGCCGACGGGCTCTGCAAGTCCTTCTCCTCCTCGGCGGACGGCACCTCCTGGGGCGAGGGCGTCGGCGTGCTGGTCCTGGAGCGGCTGTCCAAGGCCAAGGCCAACGGGCACCGCGTGCTGGCCGTACTGCGCGGCTCGGCCGTCAACCAGGACGGCGCCAGCAACGGGCTCACCGCCCCCAACGGCCTCTCCCAGGAGCGGGTGATCCGCCAGGCGCTCGCCCAGGCCGGACTGGCCGCCGCCGAGGTGGACGCCGTCGAGGCGCACGGCACCGGCACCTCGCTCGGCGACCCGATCGAGGCCCGCGCGATCCTGGCGACCTACGGCCAGGACCGCGAGGAGCCGCTCTGGCTGGGTTCGCTGAAGTCCAACATCGGCCACGCCCAGGCGGCGGCGGGTGTCGGCGGCGTGATCAAGATGGTCATGGCGATGCGCCACGGCGTGCTGCCGAAGACCCTGAACGTGACCGACCCGACCCCGCACGTGGACTGGACGGCGGGCGCCGTCGAGCTGCTCACCGAGGAGCGCGCGTGGCCGCAGGACGGCCGTCCGCGCCGGGCCGGCATCTCCTCCTTCGGGATCAGCGGCACCAACGCGCACGTCATCATCGAGCAGGCCGAACCGGCGGCCGAGGAGGCGGCACCCGCCGAGGCGGCCGGTCCGCTGCCGTGGGTGGTGTCCGCCCGTACCGCGGACGGGCTGCGCGCCCAGGCCGCCCGGCTCGCCGGGTTCGCGGCCGAGCACCCCGAGGCCTCGCCCGCCGCGATCGCCTCGGCCCTGGTGGACTCGCGGGCGCGGTTCGACCAGCGCGCGGTGGTGGTCGGCTCCGACCGTGACGAACTCCTCGCCGGACTGGCCGCGTTGGCCGAGGACGGCGCGGCGTCGGGGCTGGTCCAGGGCACCGCGGCGAACGCCCCGAAGGTGGGTGCGCTGTTCACCGGCCAGGGTGCCCAGCGCACCGGTATGGGCCGGGAGTTGTACGAGCGCTTCCCGGTCTTCGCCGAGGCCTTCGACGCGGCCTGCGCGGAGCTGGACCGGCACCTCGGCCGCTCGCTGCGCGAACTGTGCTTCGAGTCGGAGGAGTTGGACCAGACGGGCTACACCCAGCCCGCCCTGTTCGCCTTCGAGGTCGCCGCCTACCGCCTGCTGGAGTCCTTCGGCGTCCGCCCGGAGATCCTGGTCGGCCACTCGATCGGCGAGATCGCCGCCGCCCACGTCGCCGGGGTGTTCGACCTCGCCGACGCGGCGAAGCTGGTCGCCGCCCGCGGCCGGCTGATGCAGGCGCTGCCGACCGGCGGCGCCATGATCGCCGTCCAGGCCGCCGAGGCCGACGTCCTGCCGCTGCTGATCGGCTACGAGGACACGGCGTCGATCGCCGCCCTCAACGGCCCGACCGCCACCGTGGTCTCGGGTGACGACGAGGCCGTGACGGCGATCGCCGAACAGCTCGCCGCCGACGGCCGCAAGACCCAGCGCCTGCGGGTCAGCCACGCCTTCCACTCCCCGCTGATGGACCCGATGCTCGCCGACTTCCGCAAGGTCGCCGAGCAGATCACCTACAACGAGCCGACCGTCACCGTCGTCTCCAACGTCACCGGCACCCTGGCCGAGGCCGGGCAGCTGACCGACCCCGAGTACTGGGTCCAGCACGTCCGCGAGGCCGTCCGCTTCACCGACGGCATCACCGCCGCCGTCGGGGCCGGTGCCCGTCTGCTGGTCGAGACCGGCCCGGACGGCGTGCTCGCCGCGATGTCCCGGCAGATCCTGGCCGACGAGCAGCCCGAGGTCACCGCCGTCCCGCTGGCCCGCAAGGGCCGTGCCGAGACCCGGACCGCCACCGAGGCCCTGGCCGGCCTGTGGACGCACGGCGTCCGGGTCGACTGGGCGCCGCTCCTCCCCGCCGGGAGCGGTCCGGTGGAGCTGCCGACCTACGCCTTCGACCGCCAGCAGTACTGGCTGACCGCCCCCGCGGCCACCACGGCCGACGTCGGCACGGCCGGACTGGCCGCCGTCGAGCACCCGCTGCTCGGCGCCGTCACCGAGCTCGCCGGCACCGAGCAGTTCGTCCTCTCCGGGCGGCTCTCGCTCGCCACCCACGCCTGGCTGGCCGACCACCAGGTGCACGGCAACGTCATCGTGCCCGGCACCGCCTTCGTCGAGATGGCGCTGCAGGCCGCCCACCGGGCCGGCTGCAGCCGGGTCGAGGAGCTCACCCTGCAGGCGCCGCTGGTGCTCACCGAGCAGGGCGCCCGGCAAATCCAGCTGGTCGTCGCCGAGCCGGGTGAGGACGGCCTGCGGGACGTCAAGGTGTACTCGCGGCCCGAGGACGCCGCGCTCGGCGCCTGGACCCTGCACGCCGCGGGCCGGCTGTCCGACACCGGCGCCACCCCCGCACCGGACGACCGGGCCTGGCCGCCGCAGGGCGCCCGGCCGGCCGCGCTGGACGAGGCCTACCCGCTGCTCGCCGACCGGGGCTACGGCTACGGCCCGGTGTTCCAGGGCCTGCGGGCCGCCTGGCGCGCGGGCGACACCGTGTACGCCGAGGTCGAGCTGCCCGAGCAGGCGCACTCCGAGGCCGCGCGCTTCGGCCTGCACCCGGCGCTGTTCGACGCCGCGCTGCACATGGTCCTCCGGCCGGACGAGGCCGACAGCGCGGACCAGCCGGCCCTGCTGCCGTTCTCCTGGTCGGGGGTCGAGCTGCACGCCGCGGCCGCCACCGCGGTACGGGTGCGGATCACCGCCAGGAGCGCCCAGGACGTCTCCCTGCACCTCACGGACGCCTCGGGCGCCCCGGTGCTCTCGGTGGACGCCCTCGACCTGCGGCCCGTCTCGGTGGAGCAGCTGACCGCCGCCGTGACCGGCGCCTCGGCGGGCTCGCTGCTCGCCCTGGACTGGACCGAGGTGCCCGTCCCGGCCGCCGACGACCGGCTGCGGCTCGCCGCGCTGGGCTCGGACGGTCTGCCGTCCGGGCTCGACACCCACGCCGACCTCGCCGCGCTGCGGTCGGCCGCCGCCGTCCCGGACGTCGTGTTCACCCGGCTCCAGGCCGCTCCCGGCACCGACACCGCCGAGAGCGCCCGGCTGACCGCGCACCGCACCCTGGAGCTGGTCCAGCAGTGGCTGGCCGAGGAGAAGTGGGCGAACGGCCGCCTGGTGCTCGTCACCCGGGGCGCCGCGGCCACCGACACCCCGGACCTGGCGCTCGCGCCGGCCCGGGGCCTGGTCCGCGCCGCCCAGGCCGAGCACCCGGGCCGGTTCGTCCTGGCCGACCTGGACGACACCCCCGAGAGCCTGCGGGCCCTGACCGCGGCCGTCGCCGCCGACGAGCCGGAACTCGCCGTCCGCGCGGGCCGGCTGCTCGCACCGCGGCTCGCCCCGGCGACCGCCACCGGCGGCCCGGCACCGGTCTGGGACCCGGCGGGCACGGTCCTGGTCACCGGCGGCACCGGCGGGCTCGGCGCACTCGTCGCCCGCCGGCTGGTGACCCTGCACGGCGTCCGGCACCTGCTGCTGGTCAGCCGCCGGGGCGCCGAGGCGCAGGGGGCCGAGAAGCTGGCCGCCGAGCTGGCCGAGCTCGGCGCCGACGCCACCCTCGCCGCCTGCGACGTCGCCGACCGCGGGGCGCTGGCCGCACTGCTGGCCACCGTCCCCGCCGAGCACCCGCTCACCGCCGTCGTCCACCTGGCCGGCGTCCTGGAGGACGGGCCGGTCACCGCGATGACCACCGCCCAGCTCGACCGGGTCTTCCGGCCGAAGGCGGACGCCGCCTGGCACCTGCACGAGCTCACCCGCGAGCTGCCGCTCACCGCGTTCGTCACCTACTCGTCGATCGCCGGCACCATGGGCACCGCGGGCCAGGCCAACTACGCGGCGGCCAACGTCTTCCTGGACGCGCTGGCGGAGCACCGCCGGGCCGAGGGCCGGCCGGCCGTCTCACTGGCCTGGGGCCTGTGGGAGCTGGACCACGGCATGGGCGGCACGCTCGGCCAGGCCGACCTGGCCCGGTTCCGCCGGATCGGCATCGCCCCGCTGACCGAGGCCGAGGGGATGCCGCTGTTCGACCTGGCGCTCGGTCTCGACCGGGCCGTGGTGGTGCCCGCCCGGCTCGACCTGACCGCACTGCAGCGGCAGGACGAGGTTCCCGCGCTGTTCCGCCGCATGGTGCGGACCCGCCCGCGGCAGGTGGCGCAGAGCGCGGCCCCCGCGCAGCCCGCGCTGTCCTCCTTCGCGGTGAAGCTCAGCGTGCTCCCGGTCGAGGAGCAGGAGAGCCGGCTGCTGGAGATCATCCGCGACACCATCGCGGTGGTGCTCGACTACCCGTCCGCCGACGACGTCGACACCGACTACACCTTCAAGGAGCTCGGCTTCGACTCGCTGAGCGGCGTGGAGTTCCGCAACCAGCTCAACAAGGCCGTCGGCGTGCAGGTCCCGACCACCGTGGTGTTCGACTACCCGACGCCCGGCGCGCTCTCCGGCCACGTGCGGAACCTGCTCCTCCCCGAGGACGAGGAGGCGGCGGAGCCCGAGCAGACCGACGAGGACGTGCGCCGGATGCTGGCCGCCATCCCCGTCCAGGAACTCCGCGACTCCGGCCTGCTGGAGGGCCTGCTGCGGCTCGCCGACGGCGGGGCGGCGGCGGAGGCCGAGGACGCCCCCTCGGACCAGGACATCGACAGCATGCTGGTCGACGACCTCATCCAGCTGGCGCTGCAGGCGGACGGGCAGTGACCCGGACGGGCAGGACACCGGCCGGCGGGGTGCCGACAGGCCCCGCACCGGTGCGTACGGCGGCGACCCGCGCGGTCGTGACCCTCGCGGCAGTGACCCGCGCGGCAGTGACCGGCACGGCAGTGACCGGCTCCGAAGAGAAGGAGAAGTGAATTGGTGGCGCCCGAAATCCAGAAGGCCGTCCGCGGCTTTGTCGCCCAGGAGCTGAAGGGCCGGCACGCCGAGCTCGATTCCCTGGCCGAGGCCCCGCTTCCGCTGTACGACCGGTTCCGGGAGACCGGGCTCACCAACTGGTGGCTGCCGAAAGAGAGCGGCGGGCAGGGGCTGACCCTGTCCGACAGCGTCGATATCGTCAACGAACTCGCCTACGGCGACGCGGGTGCGGCGTTCACGCTGTTCATTTCGATCCTCGGCACGAGCATGGTCTCGCTGTACGGGTCGGAGGAGCTGAAGGAGCGCTATCTCGCGTCGATGGCCGAGCGCGGCTCGTACTGCGCGACGCTCGGCAGCGAGCGCAATGCGGGCAGCGAACTCGGCCGCATCGAGACGGTCGCCGCCCGCAGCGGAGATGAACTCGTGCTGAACGGCGAGAAGTACTTCTCCACCAACGCGGGATTCGCCGATTTCCTGCTGGTCGTCGCCGTCTCCGCCGAGGACCCGGGCGACCACCTGGCCGTCCTGGTGCCCCGGGACACCCCCGGGGTGAGCATCGTCCGTCGCTGGGACGTCATCGGGCTGCGCTCCTCCGCCACCTACGAGGTGCACTTCGAGGACTGCCGCGTCCCGGCCGGGAACCGGCTGAACGGCAACGGCCTGCGGCTGCTGGAGATCGGCCTCAACGCCAGCCGCACGCTGATCGCCACCACCGCGCTCGGCACCGCCCGGCGGATCCGCGACCTGTGCATGGACTACGCCAAGACCAAGCGCTTCCGTGACTCCACCCTGGTCGACAGCCCGGTGTTCGCCGCCAAGCTGGGCCAGATGGAGATGCAGATCGACGTCATGAAGAGCCAGTGCCGGCAGGCGGCGCGGGACTACGACGCGATCATGGAGAGCCCGGACCCGGCCACCGCGTTCGCCAAGCAGGGCACGCTGAAGTCGGCGCTGACCGCCAAGATGTTCTGCGGCCAGACCGGCTGGGACGTCGCGACCGTCGGCTCGGAGATGTTCGGCGGGCTCGGCTACACGAACGACCACCCGATCGGCAAGCTGCTCCGGGACATGCGCTACGTCTCGATCGTCGAGGGCGGCGACGACGTCCTGCGCGACCTCGTGTTCAGCCGCTATGTGATCCCGATTCCGCGCCGTTCGTAACGCACGTCACGACCCCAGGGGGCCCCGGGACACCGGGGCCCCCTTTTCGCCGTGCCCGGGCCTCCCCCGGACCCCCCACCTCCGCGTTTAGGGGGCCTTAGGGGGTGTGGCCGGATAACCGGGGTGACTAACTTCGCTAGCGACCGCCTGATCGTGGGATTACATCCAAGGGGAATCAATGAGCGACCCGACGACCAGCTGGACGAAAATCACCGAGGGGGAGACCGGCCAGGTCATTCTCACGGTCGACTTTCCGGCCACCGGCCGCCTTCAGGCGGATTTCTCCGAACTCGCCGCGCGGCTGACCGGCGGCCACGCCTTCTGGCGCACCGTCGTCGCCCCCACTCCGCTGACCGGGGTGGACAGCCAGGAGTACATCCGGCCGTGGCTGGACGAGGTGAAGGCCAGCGGCCTGACCGTCCGCGCCGTGATGGGCTTCTGCGTCGGCAGCGTGCACGCCGCCCTGCTCGCCGAGCGGATCGCCGAGTGGCAGGACCCGGCGCCCGAGGTCGTCCTGTTCGACCCCGAGCTGGTCAACACCGGCACCGTGTACTGGCAGTTCGCGATGGTCGTGGAGAGCCTGAGCCAGGTCCTCAACACCGAGGAGGCCGAGGACCTGCGCGAGGCCGGCAAGCTGGCCTTCGAGGAGATCCAGGACCCGACCGAGCTGGCCCGCGCCCTGGTCGAGCGGTTCCGCGACGCGATCGCCATCGCCTGCGAGCGCACCGGGCTCGGCGAGGAGTTCGTCGAGGAGCTGGTCGAGATGTTCGGCGCCTTCATGGCCTACCTGGCGATCGCCGACCAGGCCGAGCCGCTGCCGCTCTGGGCCGCGGCCACCGCCGTCTCCTCCTCCAGCGCGGAGAACGGCCTCAGCCGGGTCCGCAACGAGATCCTGCGGCGCGAGGGCAAGTACGTCGCCGAGGAGCTGGTCTTCCCCGGCATCGTCCACGCCGACCTGCTGCGCAACGACGACGTCGCCAAGGCCGTCGACGAACTGCTCGCCAAGTAGGGGCACCCGAGAGGATCGGAAGCACGGAGATGCAGCACACCCACGGGGCAGCCGCCGACACCCTGCCCGCCACGAGCAAAGAACGGTCCCTCTGGCTGCTGGAGGACCTCGTCCCCGGCGCCGGGGTGAACAACCTGACCTTCACGTTCCAGGCCGAAGGCCCGCTCAACGGCGAGGCACTGCGGCAGGCGCTGGACTCCCTGGTCCGCCGCCACGAGGTGCTCCGTACCGTCTTCCGCGCCGAAGGGGCGGACGGCTCCGGCCTCCAGCGGTGGACCGTGCCGGCCGACCGGGCCGAGGTGCCGCTGGAGACCGTCCGGCCCGCGCCCGAGGCCGACGTGCTCGCCGAGCTGACCGCCTTCACCGGCACCCCGTTCCGGGCCGACGGCAGCCCGCTGCTGCGCGCCCGGCACGTCGAACTGCCCGGCGGCGGACGCCCGGTGGGCGACCAGTCGGAGGGTGAGCCGGCCACCGGCGACGTCTTCTGCCTGGTGCTGCACCACAGCGTCTACGACGGCATGTCCACCGGCATCGTGGTGGAGGAGTTCTGCGCCCTCTACGACGCCTTCGACGCCGGCACCCCGGTGCCCGACGCGCTGACCGCCGAGGTGCCGCGCTGGACGGAGCCCCAGCCGTCCGAGCGCAGCCGGGAGTTCTGGCAGAAGCAGGTCGACGGCCTGGACGTCTCCGGGCTGAACCTGGGCAACGACAAGCCGCTGCCCGCCAAGACCACCCTGGTCGGCGACTGGGTCACCCGGAAGCTCTCCCCGCAGGCCGCGGCCGTCGCCAAGCGGCTCCAGCGCGAGCTGCGCGCCCCCGAGGTGGTCATCCTGCTCGCCGCCTACTACGCGCTGCTCGCCGCGCACGGCGCCGGGCCGGACATCACGGTCGGCTCCCCGATCAGCGTCCGCGGCCGGGAGCAGCAGAAGGCCGTCGGCTACCACATCAACGTGCTGACGCTGCGTCAGCAGGTCGAGCCGGAGAAGACCTTCCGCGAGCTGGTGACCGGTCTGCGGCGCACCTTCCTGGACTCCGTCGGGCACGCCGGCTTCCCGGTGGACGAGCTGCTGGAGATCGTGCCGCGGGTCGACGCCTCCTGGCGCAACTCGCTGTTCCGGCACGTCTTCAACTTCGTGCCGCAGAGCGACCCGCGCTTCGGCATCGGCGGCGGCAAGGCCCGGCTGCTGACCGTCGAGAACGGCTACAGCAAGTTCGACCTGGAGTTCTTCGTCACCGAGCTGGGCGACTCGCTCCAGATCCGGGCGGCGTTCTACCAGGACGCATACGACCGCGACGACGTCGCGCTGATGATCGAGCGCTACGAGGCGCT
Organism: Kitasatospora sp. NPDC058170; assembly: GCF_042883905.1. NCBI lineage: Bacteria > Bacillati > Actinomycetota > Actinomycetes > Kitasatosporales > Streptomycetaceae > Kitasatospora > Kitasatospora sp. NPDC058170. The sequence continues at coordinate 12,033 of NZ_JBHVUV010000015.1, read as the reverse complement.
GCTGCTCGCGGTGGGCGAGGACGCCGACCGCGCGGTGGGCGAGCTGTCCGCCTGGTCGGCCCGCGACCACGAGGTGATCGACGGCGCCAACGCCACCGAGCGCCCGCTGGCGTACGGGTCGGTGCTGCAGGCCGTCGCCGAGCGGGCCCAGGCCGACCCCGGCGCGGTGGCGATCGAGGAGGCCGGCCGCGAGGTCGGCTACGGCGAGCTGTGGCGGGCCGCGCAGGCCGTCGCCGCGCGGCTGCGCGAGGCGGGCACCGAGCCCGGCGCGGTGGTCGCACTGCTCTCCCGGCGCAGCGCGGCGCTCGCCTCGGCGGTGCTCGGCGTCTGGCTGGCCGAGGGCGTCTACCTGCCGCTCGACCCGGACCACCCGAGCCAGCGCATCGTCTACCAGCTGGACGACGCCCGGGCCCGGTTCGTCCTCGCGGACCCGGACGTCGAGGTCCCCGAGGGCGACCGCACGGTTCTGCGCCTCACCGCCCCCGAGGCGCCGGAAGCCGAGGGCTCGGAGACCGAGGGCTCGGAGACCGGGAGCGCGGCGGCCGACGGCTCGGCGGCCGACGGCTTCGCGGTGCCCGCGGTGGACCCGCAGTCCTGCGCCTACCTGATCTACACCTCCGGTTCCACCGGCCGTCCCAAGGGCACGAAGATCAGCCACCGGAACCTGGTCAACCTGGTCGCCCACTTCGTCGACGAGCTGGACTGCTCGGCGCGGACGGCGGCGCTCTGGATGACCACCTTCAGCTTCGACATCTCCGCCCTGGAGCTGCTCGTCCCGCTGGCCTGCGGCGGCCGCGTGGTCGTCGCCCCGGACGACGCGCGGGTCGACGGCGGACGCCTGCTGGAGGTGCTGGAGAAGCACGCCATCGACATCGTCCAGGCCACCCCGACCACCTGGCGGCTGGTCGTCCAGGAGGCCGGCGCCCGGCTGGAGGGCCGCCGGGTGCTGTCCGGCGGCGAGCCGCTGCCGCCCGCCCTGGCCCGGCAGCTGCTCGCCACCGGCGGGGAGCTGCGCAACGTCTACGGCCCGACGGAGACGACCATCTGGTCGGCCTCCGGCCGGATCGCGGACCTGGACGAGGGCCGGCTGCACGTCGGCGGCCCGATCGCCAACACCCAGATCTTCGTGGCCGACCCCCGTGGCCGCGAAGTCCCCGTCGGCCTCCGCGGCGAGTTGTGCATCGCGGGGGCCGGCGTGGGGATCGGCTACCACGACCGCCCGGAGCTGACCGCCGAGCGGTTCGCCGACCACCCCCGGTACGGCACCCACTACCGCACCGGCGACGTCGCCCGCTGGCTGCCCGACGGCACGCTGGAGGTGCTCGGCCGGATGGACCGCCAGGTCAAGCTGCGCGGCAACCGGATCGAGCTCAGCGAGGTCGAGTCGGTGCTGCTGGAGCACGCCGAGGTCGGCGCGGCCGCCGTCGTCCTGGTCGGCGACCCGACCACCGACGGCGCCCTGGTCGCCTTCGTGGTGGCGCCCGAGGACCCGCGCGTGGTCGAGGAGCTGTGGAGCCACAGCCGCGCCCTGCTGCAGGGCGCCGCCGTCCCGCAGGACTTCGTCGTGGTCGACGCCTTCCCGATGACGGGCAACGACAAGGTGAACTACCCCGAGCTGACCAGGACGGCCGAGGAGCGCCGCGCCCAGCAGGAGGGCGGCGCCGCGGTCGTGGCCACCACCGGCGACCCGGTGGTCGACGAGCTGACCGGCATGTGGCGCGAACTGCTCGACGTGCCCGGCCTCAACGCCGACTCGCACTTCTTCACCAGCGGCGGCCACTCGCTGCTGGGAGCCCAGCTCATCCAGAAGATCAGCCGGCAGATCGGCGTCCGGCTGAAGCTGGCGGACCTCTTCGCCAACCCGACCCCACGCGCGCTGGCGGAGCAGGTCAAGGCGCGGCAGGGCTGACCGGCCGCTGCCGTGGACGCTGTCCAGCCCGCCGTGACCCCATGGACGGCGGGCTGGACAGCCCCGCTTCTTTTGTCCTCCGCCTTTTGTCTTCCGTGTTTTGTCTTTCGTTCTTCCGGTTTTCCGGCTTTCCGTCCGCCCTTCCCGGCGGACTCTTCCCGACCTTTCCCCGATCTCGGTGACGCGAGGAGCGTGTAGCAGAGATGGCTGCCAACGACACCAAGCTGATCGATGCGTTGCGCGCGTCGTTGAAGGAGACCGAACGGCTGCGTGAGCAGAACCGGCAGTTGGCCTCGGCCACCCGGGAGCCGATCGCGATCGTGGGAATGGCCTGCCGCTTCCCCGGCGGGGTGAAGTCCCCCGAGGACCTGTGGCGGCTGGTCGCCGACGGTCGGGACGTCATCGGGGAGTTCCCGCAGGACCGCGGCTGGGACCTGGACAACCTCTTCCACGACGACCCGGACCACTACGGCACCAGCTACAGCCGCAGTGGCGGGTTCTTCTACGAGGCCGGGCAGTTCGACGCGGGCTTCTTCGGCATCTCGCCGCGCGAGGCGGTCGTGGTCGACCCCCAGCAGCGGCTGCTGCTGGAGGTGTCCTGGGAGGCCCTGGAGCGGGCCGGGCTCGACCCGTCGGGGCTGCGCGGCAGCCGGACGGGCGTGTTCACCGGCCTGATGACCCACAACTACGCCACGCCGCTGAGCGCCGTCCCCGGCGACCTGGAGGGCATGGCGAGCACCGGCAAGGCGGCCAGTGTGGCCTCCGGCCGGGTCTCCTACGAGCTCGGCCTGGAGGGCCCGGCGGTCACCGTGGACACCGCCTGCTCCTCCTCGCTGGTCGCCATGCACCAGGCCGCGCAGGCACTGCGGCTCGGCGAGTGCGAGCTCGCCCTGGTCGGCGGCGCGGCCGTGATGGCCAACCCGGCGATGTTCGTGGAGTTCAGCCGGCAGCGCGGGCTGGCGCCCGACGGCCGCTGCAAGTCCTTCTCCTCCACCGCGGACGGCACCTCCTGGGGCGAGGGCGCCGGCGTGCTGGTGCTGGAGCGCCTCTCGGTGGCCCGGGCCAACGGCCACCGGGTGCTGGCCGTGCTGCGCGGCTCGGCGATCAACCAGGACGGCGCCAGCAACGGCCTGACCGCCCCCAACGGCCCCTCGCAGGAGCGGGTGATCCGCCAGGCGCTGGAGCAGGCCGGGCTGTCCGCCGCCGACGTCGACGCGGTGGACGCGCACGGCACCGGCACCTCGCTCGGCGACCCGATCGAGGCGCAGGCCCTGATCGCCGCCTACGGCCGCCAGCGCGAGGCCGACAAGCCGCTCTGGCTGGGCTCGCTGAAGTCCAACATCGGGCACACCCAGGCGGCGGCCGGGGTCGCCAGCGTGATCAAGATGATCATGGCCATGCAGGAGGGCGTCCTGCCGCAGACCCTGCACGTGGCCGAGCCGACCCCCTACGTCGACTGGTCGGCGGGCTCGGTGCGGCTGATCACCGAGAACCGCGAGTGGCCGGCCGAGGCCGAGCGTCCGCGCCGGGCGGGCGTGTCCTCCTTCGGGATCAGCGGCACCAACGCGCACGTCATCATCGAGCAGGCGCCGGCCGAGGAGACGGCCACGGTCGAGGTGGCCGGTCCGGTGCCGTGGCTGGTGTCCGCGGCGACCGCGACGGCGCTGCGCGCCCAGGCCGCCCGACTGGGCGAACTGCTCTCCTCCTCCGAGGGCCTGAGCCTCGGCGGGGCCGCGAAGACGCTGCACTCGCGGGCCGGCCTCGAACACCGGGCCGTGGTCGTCGGCGCCGACCGCGACGAACTCCTCGCCGGACTCTCCGCGTTGGCCGAGGAGGGCGCAGCCGCCGGGCTGGCGCAGGGCGTCGCCGTCGGGTCGTCCAAGGTGGGCGTGCTGTTCACCGGTCAGGGTGCCCAGCGCACCGGCATGGGCCGGGAGTTGCACGAGCGCTTCCCGGTCTTCGCCGAGGCCTTCGACGCGGCCTGCGCCGAGCTGGACCGGCACCTCGGCCGCTCGCTGCGCGAACTGTGCTTCGAGTCGGAGGAGTTGGACCAGACGGGCTACACCCAGCCCGCCCTGTTCGCCTTCGAGGTCGCCGCCTACCGCCTGCTGGAGTCCTTCGGCGTCCGCCCGGACGTCCTGGTCGGCCACTCGATCGGCGAGATCGCCGCCGCCCACGTCGCCGGTGTCTTCAGCCTCGCCGACGCCGCCGAGCTCGTGGTGGCCCGCGGCCGGCTGATGCAGGCCCTGCCGACCGGCGGTGCCATGATCGCCGTCCAGGCCACCGAGGCCGAGGTCCTCCCGCTGCTCGCGGGGCACGAGGACAAGGCCTCCATCGCGGCGCTCAACGGCCCCGACGCCACCGTGGTCTCGGGCGACGACGAGGCCGTCACGGTGATCGCCGAGAAGCTCGCCGCCGAAGGCCGCAAGACCCAGCGCCTGCGGGTCAGCCACGCGTTCCACTCGCCGCTGATGGACCCGATGCTCGCCGACTTCCGCAAGGTCGCCGAGCAGCTCTCCTACGCCGAGCCCACGATCCCGGTGGTCTCCAACGTCACCGGCACCCTCGCCGAGGCCGGACAGCTCACCGACCCCGAGTACTGGGTCCAGCACGTCCGCGAGGCCGTCCGCTTCACCGACGGCATCACCGCCGCCGTCGCCGCCGGCGCCCGGGTGCTGGTCGAGACCGGCCCCGACGCCGTCCTCACCGCGATGGCCCGGCAGATCCTGGCCGACGACGAGCGCATCAGCGCGTTCGCCGCCGCCCGACGCAAGCAGGCCGAGCCGGGCACCCTGGTGACCGCCCTCGGCGGCCTCTGGGCCCGCGGCGTCAAGATCGACTGGAGCCCGCTGCTGCCCGAGCAGGCCGCACTGGTCGACCTCCCCACCTACGCCTTCGAGCACCGGCACTACTGGATCCAGGGCCAGGCCCCCGCCGGCGACCTCACCACCGTCGGCCTCGGCATCGTCGAGCACCCGCTGCTCGGCGCCGCCACCGAGGTCGCCACCGCGGACCAGCTGGTGCTCTCCGGCCGGCTGTCGCTCGCCACCCACGCCTGGCTCGCCGACCACACCGTGCACGGCACGACCATCCTGCCCGGCACCGCCTTCATCGAGCTGGCCCTCCAGGCCGCCCACCGCACCACCACCCCGCACCTGCGCGAGCTCACCCTGCGGGCGCCGCTGGCACTCACCGAGGACGAGGCCGTCCGGCTCCAGGTCGTGGTGGAGGAGCCCGCCGAGGACGGCACCAGGGCCGTCAGCGTGTTCTCCCGCCCGGAGGACGGCGGCTGGACCCTGCACGCCACCGGCCAGCTCGCCGAGGACGCCGCAGCGCCCGCCCCCGCCCCGCAGGCCTGGCCGCCGCACGGCGCCGAGCCCGTCGAGCTGGGCGACGCGTACGGCACGCTCGCCGACCGCGGCTACGACTACGGCCCGGCGTTCCAGGGCCTGCGGGCCCTGTGGCGCGCGGGCGACGAGGTCTACGCCGAGGTCGGGCTGCCCGAGGAGTACCGCGGCGACGCCGAGCGGTTCGGCGTCCACCCGGCCCTGCTCGACGCCGCGCTGCACTCGATCCTGCTGAGCCGGCCGGCCGACGCCACCGAGACCCTGCTGCCGTTCAGCTGGTCCGAGGTGGCCCTGCACGCCTCCGCCGCCACCGCCCTGCGGGTGCGGATCACCACCAAGGGCGCCCAGGAGGTCGCCCTGCACCTCGCGGACGCCACCGGCGCCCCCGTCCTCACCGTGGACTCCCTCGGCCTGCGGCCGGTCTCGGCCGAGCAGCTCGCGGCCGCCGGCCGGGCCTCCGACGTGCTGTTCGGCGTCGAGTGGTCGGGCGTCACCGTCGCGGAGGACGCGGCCGGCGACCTGGCGGTGTTCGGCACGGGCCTGGACGCCCTGCCCCACGCGGAGCGTTACACCGACTGGGACGAGCTCTCCGACGGCTTCCCGGCGTACGTGCTGGCCGAGGTCACCGCGGACGCCGGGGCCGACGCCCCCGCCCGGATGCGCGACGCCTCCTACCGGGCGCTGGCGCTGGTCCAGGGCTTCCTGGCCCAGGAGAAGCTCGCCGACTCCCGGCTGGTGATCGCCACCCGGGGCGCCGCGGCCACCGACACCCCCGACCTGGCGCTCGCGCCGGTCTGGGGCCTGGTCCGCGCCGCCCAGGCCGAGCACCCCGGCCGCCTCGTCCTCGCCGACCTCGACGACACCCCCGAGAGCCTCACCGCCCTGACCCGCGCGATCGCCGGGGACGAGCCCGAACTCGCCTTCCGCACCGGTGCGGTGAGCGTTCCGCGACTCGTCCGGACCGCGGCCGCGCCGGACACCGCCCCGGCGCTCGACGCCGAGGGCACCGTCCTGATCACCGGCGGCACCGGGGGCCTGGGCGCAGTCGTCGCCCGCCACCTGATCGCCGCCCACGGCGTCCGCCACCTGCTGCTGGTCAGCCGCCGCGGCGCCGAGGCCCCCGGCGCGGCCGAACTGCGCGCCGAACTCGCCGAGTCGGGCGCCGAGGTGACCATCGCCGGGTGCGACGTCGCCGACCGCGAGGCGCTGGCCGCCCTGCTGGCCGCCGTCCCCGCCGAACACCCGCTCACCGCCGTCGTGCACGCCGCCGGCGTCCTGAACGACGGCCTGGTGGAGAGCATCTCCACCGACAGCCTGGACGGCGTCTACCGCCCGAAGTCCGACGCGGCCTGGCACCTGCACGAGCTCACCCGCGAACTCCCGCTCACCGCGTTCGTGGTCTTCTCCTCGCTGGCCGGCTCCTGGGGCAACGCGGGACAGGCCAACTACGGCGCCGCCAACGCCTTCCTGGACGCCCTCGCCGCCCACCGCCGGGCGGCCGGCCTGCCCGCCACCGCCCTCGCCTACGGGCTGTGGACGGCCGGCGGCATGGCCGAGGAGCTCGGCGCCGCCAACCTGCGGCGCCTCGGCAGCACCGGCGTCCTGCCGCTCTCCGACCCCCAGGGCCTGAACGCCTTCGACACCGCGCTCGGCACCGACCGCCACCACCTCGTCCCCGCCCGCCTCGACCTGAAGGCCCTCGGCCAGCAGGACACCGTCCGCCCGCTGCTGCGCCGCCTGGTCACCACCCAGACCCGCCGGGCCGCCGCCGCACAGCCCGCCGGCGGCGGACTCGCCGAGCGCCTGACCGGGCTGGACGCCACCGCCCAGCAGGAACTCCTGCTGGACGTGGTGCGCCGGCAGGCCGCCACCGTCCTGGGTTTCACCGGCCCCGAGGCGGTCAACCCCGACCGGCTCTTCCAGGACCTCGGCTTCGACTCCCTGACCGCCCTCGAACTGCGCAACCAGCTCAACCGCGCGACCGGGCTCCGGCTGCCGGCCACGCTCGTCTTCGACTACCCCACCCCCCACGCCCTGACCGACCACCTCCGGACCGAACTGGCCCCGGCGGAGGCTCCCAACCCGCTGCTGGCGGACCTCGACCGCTTCGAGGCGGCACTGGCCCAGCTGGACCCGGACGACGAACTGCGCCAGGAAGTCGTCGGCCGACTGCGCGAGTTGGCGCGGTCGACAGCGGACTCCGAGCTGACCGAGGCGTCCGAGGACGACCTCCTCGCGGCGCTCGAAAACGAACTCAAGACCTTCTGACCTCCGGACAACTGAGCAAGGGCTAGGGGACTGGCGATGTCGAACAACGAGAGCGGTCTGCGGGAGTACCTCCGCCGGGCGACGGCGGAGCTGCGGGACGTCAACCGTCGGGTACGGGAGATGGAGGAGCGCCAGCAGGAGCCGATCGCGATCGTGGGCATGGCCTGCCGGTTCCCCGGCGGGGTCTCCTCGCCGGAGGAGCTCTGGCGGCTGGTCGCCGAGGGCCGGGAGGGCATCTCCTCCTTCCCGCTGGACCGCGGCTGGGACCTCGACGGCCTGTTCGACGACGACCCCGAGCAGCTCGGGACCTCGTACTGCCGGGAGGCCGGCTTCCTACACGAGGCCGGGCTGTTCGACGCCGGGTTCTTCGGGATCTCACCGCGTGAGGCGCTGGCGATCGACCCCCAGCAGCGGCTGCTGCTGGAGACCTCCTGGGAGGCGGTCGAGCGCGCCGGGGTCGACCCGCGCTCGCTGCGCGGCTCCCGGACCGGCGTCTTCGCCGGACTCATGTTCCACGACTACCTGCCGCCGCTCGCCGCCGTCCCCGGCGAGCTGGAGGGCATGGTCGGCATCGGCAGCACCGGCAGCGTCGCCTCCGGCCGGATCTCCTACACCCTCGGGCTGGAGGGGCCGGCCGTCACCATCGACACCGCCTGCTCCTCCTCCCTGGTCGCCATGCACCTCGCCGGGCAGGCGCTGCGGCAGGGCGAGTGCGACCTCGCGCTGGCCGGCGGCGTGACCGTGATGTCGACGCCCTCGTCGTTCGTGGAGTTCAGCCGGCAGCGCGGGCTGGCGCCCGACGGCCGCTGCAAGCCGTTCTCCACCAGCGCGGACGGCACCTCCTGGGCCGAGGGCGTCGGCATCCTGGTCCTGGAGCGGCTTTCCGTGGCCCAGGCCAACGGGCACCGGATCCTCGCCGTCATGCGCGGCTCCGCCGTCAACCAGGACGGCGCCAGCAACGGCCTGACCGCCCCCAACGGCCCCTCGCAGGAGCGGGTGATCCGCCAGGCGCTGGCCCAGGCGGGGCTCACCACCGCCGACGTCGACGCCGTCGAGGCGCACGGCACCGGCACCTCCCTCGGGGACCCGATCGAGGCGCGGGCACTGCTCGCCACCTACGGCAAGGACCGCCAGGAACCGCTCTGGCTGGGCTCGTTGAAGTCCAACATCGGCCACGCCCAGGCGGCGGCGGGTGTCGGCGGCGTCATCAAGATGGTCATGGCGATGCAGCACGGCGTCCTGCCACAGAGCCTGAACGTCGAGGAGCCCACCCACCACGTCGACTGGTCCTCCGGCGCGGTGCGCCTGCTGACCGAGCAGCGCGACTGGCCGCAGGCGGAGGACCGCCCGCGCCGGGCCGGCGTCTCCTCCTTCGGGATCAGCGGCACCAACGCCCACGTCATCATCGAGCAGGGCGAGAGCGCGGCCGCCGAGGCCGCCCCGGCGGAGGCCGCGGGCCCGACCGCCTGGGTCCTCTCCGCCGCGAGCCAGGAGGCGCTGCGCGGACAGGCCGAGCGCCTCGCCGAGTACACCGACCAGCAGGACGAACTCGGCCTCGCCGCCGTCGCGAAGGCCCTCACCGGCCGGGCGCTCTTCGAGCACCGCGCCGTCGTCGTCGGTGCGGACCGCGAGGAACTGCTCGCCGGGCTGCTGGGGCTGGCCGAGAGCGAGGTCCCGACCGGGGTCGCGCAGAGCGCGCCGAGGGTGGCTGCGCTGTTCACCGGTCAGGGTGCCCAGCGCACCGGCATGGGCCGGGAGTTGTACGAGCGCTTCCCGGTCTTCGCGGAGGCCTTCGACGCGGCCTGCGCGGAGCTGGACCGGCACCTCGGCCGCTCGCTGCGCGAACTGTGCTTCGAGTCGGAGGAGTTGGACCAGACGGGCTACACCCAGCCCGCCCTGTTCGCCTTCGAGGTCGCCGCCTACCGCCTGCTGGAGTCCTTCGGCGTCCGCCCGGAGATCCTGGTCGGCCACTCGATCGGCGAGATCGCCGCCGCCCACGTCGCCGGGGTGTTCGACCTCGCCGACGCGGCGAAGCTGGTCGCCGCCCGCGGCCGGCTGATGCAGGCGCTTCCGACCGGCGGCGCCATGATCGCCGTCCAGGCCGCCGAGGCCGACGTCCTGCCGCTCCTCGCCGGGCACAGGGAGAAGGCGTCGATCGCGGCGCTCAACGGGCCGAACGCCACGGTCATCTCGGGTGACGACGACACCGTCACCGCCATCGCCGAGCAGCTCGCCGCCGACGGCCACAAGACCCAGCGCCTGCGCGTCAGCCACGCCTTCCACTCCCCGCTGATGGACCCGATGCTCGCCGAGTTCCGCGAGATCGCCCAGCAGATCGGCTACAGCGAGCCGACCATTCCGATGGTCTCCAACGTCACCGGCACCCTCGCCCAAGCCGGACAGCTCACCGACCCCGAGTACTGGGTCCAGCACGTCCGCGACGCGGTGCGCTTCACCGACGGCATCACCGCCGCCGCCGCAACCGGCATCACCGCCTTCGTCGAGGTCGGCCCCGACGCCGTCCTCACCGCCATGACCCGCCAGACCCTCACCGAGGACACCAACCTCACCGCCGTCGCCCTCACCCGCCGCACCCGCCCCGAGGTCGCCTCCCTGCTCACCGCCGTCGGCGGTCTGTGGGCGAGCGGCGCCCCGGTGGACTGGAGCACCCTGCTCCCCGAGCAGGCCGGCCAGGTCGAGCTGCCGACCTACGCGTTCGACCACCAGCACTACTGGATCCAGACCCAGGCGCCCGGCGCCAACCTGGCCACCGCGGGCCTGAGCACTGTGGAGCACCCGCTGCTCGGCGCCGTCACCGAACTGGCCAGCACCGACCAACTGGTCCTGTCCGGCCGCCTCTCGCTCGCCACCCACGCCTGGCTGGCCGACCACGCCGTACACGGCACGGTGATCCTGCCCGGCACCGCCTTCATCGAGCTCTCGCTCCAGGCCGCCCTCCGCACCACCACGCCCCACCTGCACGAACTCACCCTCCAGGCACCGCTCCTGCTCCCCCAGGACGAGGCGGTCCAACTGCAGGTCGCCGTCGGCGCCCCCGACGAGGCCGGGTTGCGGCCGGTCACCATCCACTCCCGTCCGGAGGACAGCGACCAGCCCTGGACCCTGCACGCCGAGGGCCTGCTGGCCCCGGCGGCCGCGCTGGGCACCGAGCTGACCGTGTGGCCGCCCGCCGGTGCCGCGCCCGTCCCGGTCGAGGGCATGTACGACCACCTCGCCGCGCTGGGCCTGGACTACGGCCCCACCTTCCAGGGCGTGCGCGCCGCCTGGCGTTCGGGCGACACCGTCCACGCCGAGGTCGAACTGCCCGAGCACGCCCACACCGACGCGAGCCGCTTCGGCCTCCACCCCGCCCTGCTGGACGCCGTCCTGCACACCATCAGCCTGGGACGCGACGGCGGACTCCAGGAGACCCTGCTGCCGTTCTCCTGGAACGGCGTCGCCCTGCACTCCGCGGGCGCCACCACCCTGCGGGTCCGCGTCACCGGCACCACCGGCACCACCGTCGCCCTCCACGTCGCCGACGCCACCGGCTTCCCCGTCCTGACCGTCGACGCCCTCGACCTGCGACCCGTCTCCCCCGAACAGCTCACCGCCACCACCACCAGCGCCGCCGGCTCACTGCTCACCGTCGACTGGACCGAACTCGCCCTGCCCGCCGCCGACCCGAACCTCACGGTCGGTGACCTCGACGCCTGGGCCGCTCTGGACACCACCGGGGCGCTGCCGGACGTGGTCCTCGCCCGGATCCAGGCCGCTCCCGGCGACCTGCCCCAGGCCGTGCGCGCCACCGCCCACCACACCCTGGACCTCCTCCAGCGCTGGCTCGCCGACGAGCGGACCGCCAACACCCGCCTGGTCCTCACCACCCGGAGCGCCGTCGCCACCGACACCCCCGACCTCGCACTCGCCCCCGTCTGGGGACTCGTCCGCGCCGCCCAGGCCGAACAGCCCGGCCGCCTCGTCCTCGCCGACCTCGACGACACCCCCGAAAGCCACACCGCCCTCCACCAGGCCCTCACCACCGACGAACCCGAACTCGCCCTCCACCACGGAACCGTGACCGCACCCCGACTGGTGGCGTCGACCGCGACGGGTGAGCCCGTTCCGGCGCCGGACCCGGCCGGAACGGTCCTGGTGACCGGCGGCACGGGCGGTCTCGGGGCCGTCGCCGCCCGCCACCTAGTCACCGCCCACGGCGTTCGCCACCTGCTGCTGGTCAGCCGCAGCGGCCCCGACGCCCCGGGAGCACAGAGCCTCACCGAGGAACTGACCGCGCTCGGAGCCCAGGTGACGGTGGCCGCCGCCGACGTGTCCGATCGTGCGGCGCTGGCCGCGCTGCTCGCCACCGTCCCCGCCGAGCACCCCCTCACCGCCGTCCTCCACTTCGCCGGCATCCTCGACGACGGCCCCCTCACCACCATGACCACCGACCGCCTCGACCGCGTCCTCGCCCCCAAAGCCGACGCCGCCTGGCACCTGCACGACCTC